>NZ_JAXCID010000010.1:0-101865 GCF_035985125.1 Arthrobacter sp. CG_A4
CACCTCCTCACAGTCATGAACACCGCCACGAACCCCCGCACCGGCGCCACCCAGACATCCGGGGCCCAGCCAGCCGGTTCGGATTCCGGCCCCGGTGCGGATTCCGGCCCCGGTGCAGGTTCCGGCCCCGGTTCAGGTTCGCCAGCCGGTGCGGGGTCCGGTTCAGGGCTTGCCGCAGCGGAGAGCCGCGCCGCCGCGGTACCGGCTACCGTGTCCGGCGCGGCCGGGCTGTCAACGCCCACGGGTATTTGGGCGTCCGCCGGGGTGGCACCCGCCGCCGGCACCCCGGAGAATGACCCCGGCACGGCGTGCCTGGACCTCCGCTCACGGGCACAGAAGCTCCTCGACGGCCTCGTCGGCGCCTGCAAAGTTGCCCTCGCCACCGGCTCACTGCCCGCCGCCGGCGGACTCCGCCCACAGGTCATGGTCACCATCGACTACCGGGACCTGCTGGCCCGGCTCGCAACCACCGACAACAACGGCAACGGCGACGACGACGGCAAGGCCGATCTGCAAACCACCTTCGCCGGCCCCGCCTCCTACGGCCCCACCTCCCCCGGCCGGCCCACGGAACACACCGCAGAACACACCGGAACCCTGCCCTTCACCGGACCCATCACCGCCTCCACGGCACGGAAAATCGCCTGTGACGCGGATATCATCCCGGTCCTGCTCGGCGGGGAAGGCCGGATCCTGGACATCGGGAGAGCCTCGAGAATCTTCCCGCCCCACATCCGCAAAGCCATCACCGCCCGCGACCAGGGCTGCGCCTTCCCCGGCTGCACCATCCCCGCCCCCTGGTGCGAAGCCCACCACATCACCTACTGGTCCCACGGCGGAACCACCGGAACAGAGAATAGCGTACTGCTCTGCGCCCACCACCACCACATCATCCATAAAGAACAATGGACCATCCAGATCCGCACCGGCATCCCCTGGTTCATCCCGCCCCCACACCTTGACCCCGGACAAAAACCCCACCGAAACCACTACTTCCGGCCCACAGATCTCAACACACCGGCGTGACTGACAGGATCCACGTGACCCGGCCGCTGCCTGCGCGGCGCCCACGCTATCAGCGCTGATCGCGTCGGCGTCGTGACCGGTCCTGGCGACCTTGGGCCAACTTCGGGCTCAGCGGGCGGGCGGCGGTGCCAGTGGCAGCAGCGCCGCTCCGGCAGTTGCGGTGTCCGCGGACGTTTCCCACACCCGCCGCAGCGCGCAAAACTTCCACCAGTGGTGCTTGAGGACGTCGGGGTTGGCACGCAATGGGCGGACTTCCGTCTCCCCGACGGCGACGGCCAACAGGATCGGGGATTCGCCGTACTTCCAGGACTCCCACTCTCCGGCCACCGGATCCACCAGGCTTTCCTCGGCCTTCATGCCCGCCACGAGCTGCATCACCACTTTGTCGTCGAGCGCCTTGATGGTGCCGTCGCGGCTGGTGCCCTTGGTCTTGTAATCGATAAGGCAGATGCGGCCGTTGATCTTGGCCACGAGGTCCAGGGTGCCGGCGTAGCCAACAGTCTTGTTCCATACCGTGATCTCTGGCGCCACCGGCTCCACCTGGAACAGCTCCCACCATTCGTCGAAGCGGGCGGCGAACGCCTCCTCGCCATTGGCGGACAGGGCCTCGCGGGTTTCCTTCATCTCGTGCGGGCGCCCGAGGGCGCGAAGGGCCACCTGCTCGCAGTAGTTGTGGACCCTGTCCCCGCGCTTCGCGGCATCGTCCCGATACGTTTCTGCTGCCTTGGCGGCGCGGCTTACGGCCTGGCGTACCTTCGCGGGGCTGCCAAGGATGCCCGGCAGAGTGGGGTCCTGGGCGAGGCTGTTAGCTCCCATGTACCCGAACCAGCCGTCCAGGCCATGGGGCTGCTGGCCGATAACGTTGGTGATGGAAGGGGCGGAGAACTGCTCGGATGTGGAGCGGGCATACATCCGGCCGTATTCCGTGGCGTGGGCGAGTAGTGGAGCGGTCATGGAAGAGACTCTTTCACGGGGGTCGGACGGTGGAAGCACGGCGGTGCCACAACAAGAGGCCACAACAAGAGGCCGGGACAATAAGGGGCCGAAACAGTATGAGGCCAAGAACGCGCGTAAAAATAAAATGGTCCGCCCCACTCGGTGAGCGGAACGGACCATCTACTGGGGTGGGCGATACTGGGTTCGAACCAGTGACCTCTTCGGTGTGAACGAAGCGCGCTACCACTGCGCCAATCGCCCCAATGCCATTGAATGCTAGCCCACCCTGGCGGATTTTAGAAATCAGGCCCGAGTCTGCCCGAATGCGTCGCTGCGGGACCCGTCGTCGTACTTCCGCCGACCGCCCAAAGCACCCGGCGGAGCTCCTTGAATTACACTCGTGTAATTAGAAAAATCCCCTAGAATTCAAGGAAGCACGGGCATTCGCCGCCCGTGGCGTCTTCCCGATTTGAAAGATCCCTGAACGTCCTATAGAGTTCTTATTCGTTGGAACGCGAGGAAATGCCGATTGCGGCGGGGAATTGCAAACAATATTGCGGACGTAGCTCAGCTGGTAGAGCACCACCTTGCCAAGGTGGATGTCGCGAGTTCGAATCTCGTCGTCCGCTCGCAGGAGACTGTCACGGTAAGGTTCTTCGGAGTCCTATCTACACGGTGGGTTGGCCGAGAGGCGAGGCAGCGGCCTGCAAAGCCGTTCACACGGGTTCGAATCCCGTACCCACCTCGGTGAATACCCTGGTTTCCGGTTCCGATCGGTTACAAGGGGCGATTGGCGCAGCGGTAGCGCGCTTCCCTGACACGGAAGAGGTCACTGGTTCGATCCCAGTATCGCCCACCACAGCAAGGAGACTTGCTTGATCCAGTTCGGCCGGTCCTCGCCGGCAGGGACTAAAATGCGGACGTAGCTCAGCTGGTAGAGCACCACCTTGCCAAGGTGGATGTCGCGAGTTCGAATCTCGTCGTCCGCTCTCCTCAGCACAACTCAACACCGGAACGTTCCGGTTGCGGGCGATTGGCGCAGCGGTAGCGCGCTTCCCTGACACGGAAGAGGTCACTGGTTCGATCCCAGTATCGCCCACCACATCAAGCAGCTCCCCGTGAGCTGCTTTTTTTGTGTCCTTTTGCCTTGGCCTTCCTGCTGCGCACGACCGACCTGCGCCGATTACCCTGTGGGCGTACACCCTTGGCACCTCCGCTACCGCCGGATAAGATCGAAAGCGCTAGGAGCGATCTGGCTCCGCGACCGAAGGGAGGTGCCCGTGGGTTTACTTGACGATCTAAAGGGCAAGGCTCAGCAACTTATTGGTGGCAACGAACAAGCCATCAAGAACGGCATCGAGAAAGCCGGCGATTTCGTCGACTCGAAGACCGGCGGAAAGCACGCCGACAAGATCGATTCCGTTCAGCGGGGCGCTTCCGACTTCGTGGCCAAGGCGAACGGGCAGCCGAACGCGGCACCCGTCGCTGAGGAGACTCCCGACGCCGGTAAGCCACCCGTTGCCGGTGAGCCACCCGTTGCCGGGGATCCCCGGCAGCAGGGCCTCTGACCCAGATACGTCAGTGAGGTGTCGGTCCCGCCGGGAGGCGGCGCCGGCACCTCCGGCGTTTAACACCACATAAGCAAAAAACGCGGGGTCACATAGGGCCCATCCGGCACGTCAGGATGGGCCCTATGTGACCCCGCGTTGCCTCTAGGGGTTAGGAGGGCTCGTGGTTCTGTCCCTCGCGGGCCAGGGCGGTGAGCCTCGACACGGCCCGGAAATACTTCTTCATGTACCCGCCGGTCATCATTTCCTCGGTGAAGAGCTGGTCGAACGGCACGCCGCTGGCCAGGATCGGCACGTCCTTGTCGTACAGCCGGTCGGCGAGCACCACGAACCGCAACGCCACGGCCTGTTCGGTGATGGTGTGGACGTTTTTCCACACCACGCCCTCGATGCCGTCGAGGAGCTGGCGATAGCGGCTCGGGTGGACGCCGGCCAGGTGGTCGATCAGGGTGCTGAACTCATCGCGCGCCACCGTCTTGCCGTGGAACTCGGCCTGCATGTGGCGGGCCAGGTCCTCGTTGGCCAGCGGCAGCGGCGCCGCGGGCAGCCCGCGGTGGCGGAAGTCCTCGCCGTCGATCCGGACGACGTCAAACTGGTCCGCAAGCACCTGGATCTCCCGGGCGAAGTCCACGGCGGCAAAGCGTCCGTCACCCAGGGAACCCGGCAGGGTGTTGGACGTGGCCGCCAGCTTGACGCCGGCGTCGGCCAGTTCCCGCATGAGCCGGGACATCAGCACGGTGTCGCCCGGATCGTCGAGCTCGAATTCGTCGATGCACACCAGCTTGTAGTGGCTCAGGGCCTCCACCGTCTTGCGGAAGGACAGCGCGCCGACCAAATTGGTGTATTCCACAAAGGTCCCGAAGGCCTTGGGCCCCGGGGCTGCATGCCAGAGCGAGGCGAGCAGGTGGGTCTTTCCCACGCCGAAGCCGCCGTCGAGGTAGATCCCGGCGCGCGAGGTGTCCTTCTTGCCGAAGAGACGTTTGAAGAGCCCGTCGCCGTCACGGGCGCCCACGCCTGCCGCGAAGCCTTCCAGCGCCCGGACGGCGGCGGTCTGGCTGGGCTGGGACGGATCCGGGCGGTAGCTGGAAAACGAGACCTCGCCGAAGCGCGGCGACGGATAGAAACCCTTGAGGAGTTCATCCACGGAAATTGCCGGGGTGCGGGCGGCGAGCTGTTCGATTTGTACCAAGGTGGTCCGTTCTGCTGGTCACTTGTCCCCAGCCAGAATACCGGCATCGCGGGAGCTGCCGGTCTCCCGCTGCCCGGCGGGGAGCGTCAGGTGATAAAGGACATATTTCCGAGTGTTAACCCGGTGGCGCAATCCCGCCGGGGCGTGGCTAGTGTTGTAGCAGACCCGGCGCCGTGATCGATCCTTCCGCGGCCCGGCCTCCTGACCGTTTCAGTGAAAGGCCATCGCCATGCCCTACCCCGTTGAGCAGAACGAAAAGTTCGCCGCCTACGCCCACCCCGGGCGGCTGGTCTCCACCGATTGGCTGGCGGCGGCCATCGAAGCCGGCGCCCTCGAAGACGGAAAGCCCGACGGCGGCGCCCTCGAAGCCGGAAAGCCCGAGGGCGGCAAGCTGGTGGTGGTGGAATCCGACGAGGACGTGCTGCTCTACGAGACGGGCCACATTCCGGGAGCGGTCAAGATCGACTGGCACACGGACCTGAACGACGAGGTCACCCGCGACTACGTCGACGGCGCTGCCTTCGCCGCCCTCGCTGCGGCCAAGGGCATCTCCCGTGACAGCACCGTGGTCATCTACGGTGACAAGTCCAACTGGTGGGCAGCGTACGCCCTCTGGGTCTTCACGCTGTTCGGCCACGACGACGTCCGGCTGCTCGACGGCGGCCGCGACAAGTGGATTGCCGAAGGCCGGTCCCTCACCACCGACAAGACTGTCACCACGCTCTCCGAGTACCCGGTCGTCGAGCGCAACGACGCCCCGATCCGGGCCTTCAAGGACGATGTCCTGGCCCACTTCGGCAAGCCGCTGATCGACGTCCGCTCCGCCGAGGAGTACACGGGCCAGCGCACCCACATGCCCGCCTACCCGGAGGAAGGCGCCCTGCGCGGCGGCCATATCCCCACGGCGGCGTCCATTCCGTGGGCCCGCGCGGCCGCCGAAGACGGCACCTACCGCAACCGTCCCGAGCTCGAGGCACTCTATCTCGGCGAGGCAGGCCTGCAGGAAGGCGACGACGTCGTGGCCTACTGCCGCATCGGCGAGCGTTCCAGCCACACCTGGTTCGCGCTCAAGTACCTGCTTGGCTTCGACACAGTCCGCAACTACGACGGGTCCTGGACCGAATGGGGCAACGCCGTGCGCGTCCCGATCACCAAGGGCACACAACGCGGAACAGTACCGGCCGCCTAATAGCCCCCAATGTGGCCGGGTAAGTCGCCGGCCAGGTCGCCGGCACGGCAGCGGGCAAAGTTGCGGGCGCAGCAGCCGGGAGCAGGACACAATGGCTGCGCCTGCGTAAGCTGGAACGGATGAATACTCCTGCCCTCCCCACCGCACTCGCGGAAATTGTTGATGACTTCCAGGCCCTCACCGAGCCGGACCGGCTGCAGCTGCTGCTGGACTTCTCCCGAGAGCTTCCGGAGCTCCCCGACCGGCTCAAGAACCACCCGGAGCTGATGGAGCAGGTGGTCGAGTGCCAGTCGCCGCTGTTCCTCACGATTGAGACGGAGCAGCACGACGGCGGCGCGCCGGACCGCGTCCGGATCTTCTTCAAGGCGCCGCCCGAGGCGCCGACCACGCGGGGCTTCGCCAGCGTGCTGCACGAGGGCCTCGACGGCTTGAGCCCGGCGGAGATCCTGGCCGTCCCGGACGATATGCCCGAGCTGCTGGGCCTCACCCGCGCCATCACTCCCCTGCGGATGCGCGGAATGTCGGCGATGCTGGGCCGGATCAAGCGCAAGGTTGCTGCGCTCCCGCAGCATGCCTGACCCTGGGCGCCCACTTGGCCCGCAAGCACGCGTCACAGGGAACTCCGGCCACCGCGGCACTCGCCGCGGCCGGGGTTTTCTTTGTCCCGCACCCTTATAGTCATGATCCCGCGGCGGCCAGCTACGGCTTGGAAGCCGCTGAGGTCCTGGGGATTGACCCCGCCCGGGTGTTCAAGACCTTGATGGTCGACGTCGACGGCAAGCTCGCCGTCGGCGTCGTGCCGGTGAGCGGAAATCTGGATCTCAAGGCGATGGCGGCGGCGATGGCGGGCAAAAGGGCCTCGATGGCTGATCCGGCCGCAGCCGAACGCCGGACCGGCTATGTCCTCGGCGGCATCTCGCCGCTGGGCCAGCGGCAGCCCTCCCCCACCGTCGTGGATGAGAGCGCCCTGGGCCTGGCCACGATCCTGGTCTCGGGCGGCCGTCGCGGCCTGGACATCGAGCTGAGCCCGGCCGAGCTGATCCGTCTCACCGGGGCCAAAACGGCACGCATCGGCACCCGCCGGAGCTGACGATCGCCGGGTTGCGCCCCCGCCGGGATGGCCTACGCGGCCAGGCCCGTTCCGGCCAGGCCCGATCCAGCGCGGTCAGGCCAGTTCCGGCGTGGTCAGGCCTGCCCCGGAGTGGGCTGGCCCGGGTTAGCCCGCGGCGCAAGCTGCTGCCGCAGCCAGGCCATCACCAGCCGCTCCCAGCGCTCCGGGTCCACGTTCCATTCCTTGGTATGCCGGGCCCGGCTGAACGTCTCGAAGCTCACCATCTCCGGGTTCTTTTCGGCCAGCGCCGCGGACGGGCCGTAAGGGACGTATTCGTCGTCGACGCTGTGGATGATCAGGGTCGGCGTGCGCAGTTCCACCGCCCGGGAGACCCAGTCCATGGCTTTGAGGTCCACCGGGGCGGCGAGGCCGGTCAGCCGACGGCCCAGCCTGTGGCCCATCATCAGCTGCCCGTATCGGCCAACGGCCGAGGGGATCCGGTTGAGCTCCGCGTGGTGCGCCAGCACATTGACCCAGTTGATCACCGGCGCGTCGAGCACCATGGCCCGGATCAGGTGGTGGTAGCGGGAGAGGTCGGCGGTTTGGAGGCAGATCGCACCGCCCATGGACCAGCCGAAGAGCACCACTTCGCGGGCACCCTGTCCCAGGGCATAGCCGATGGCAGCCTCAACGTCGCGCCATTCGGTGGAACCGAGGCCGTAGCGGCCGTCCTGCGCCGAGGGCGCCTGTCCGTCGTTGCGGTAGGAAATCAGCAGGCTGGACATGCCCAGTTCCCGCGCCGTCCGGACCGCCCGCAGCGCCTCCTGCCGGGTGGCACCGCGCCCGTGCACCATGATCGCCCAGATGTCCGCCGCCGGTGCCGCCGGGATCAGCCACGCAGGCGCGGTCCCGCCGTCGACCTCGATCAGGACCTCTTCGGAGGGGAGTCCGATGCTGGCGGGATCCGGGTGGGTCGTGCCGGTCCACATGCCGCGCCGCGCCGTGGCAAGATCCCCGCTGTAGACGGCCTCGACGTCGCGCTGCACGGTGCGCTCGGCCGGTGAGTAGGACACGATCCTGCCGATCCTCGCGTGGCCCCGGCCGCCGTCGAACAGGAAACCGTAAGTGCCCTCCACCGTGGTCTCGGGGGTGGCCGCCATGATGACCTGCAGCCCATGCGCGTCACGGATCACCGCAAGGATCTCCTGGTCCTCTTCGCGGACCCGGGCGGGGGTGATTACACGGCGGGCGAAATACAGGGCCAGGGCTGAGGAGCCGGCGGCGAGCAGTCCTGCCGCAACGCTCCCGCCGATGATGCCGCCCACCGCCCACTTGGCGCTGCCCGGCAGCGAAACTTCGCCCGCGGGGGCCGGGAGAGTGGCCGCAGCCTTTGCTTGGGCGGTGGAGATCCGGTGCGGGGCGGGCAGGAGGCGCAGGGAGGAAGCCATGGCACCATTCTTACCGACCCCGCGGCTCCCGGCCGCATCCGCGCGGCGTCCGTGACTTAGAACGGGGCCCCTCCCGCACCATCGAGTGCTCCGCAACTGCCCGTAAGACCGCCCAAAAGGGCGCGTTTGGAGCACTCGACGGCACATTTTGTGCGGGGCCAACGGCGCGGGGCTAGGCTGGGGGCATGAGTGATCCAATCGTCATTTTGACAGAAGAGCCCCTCGGCGCGGATGACCGCGTCAACATTGAAACCCTGGTTGCCGGCGGTGATACTCCGCTGGTGGTCCTGGTTCCGGCGAATACCGAGCGGCACCTGCTGGTCGATTTCCTGGAGAACCTCTCCCTGCTGGAGATCGCCAAGGCCTTCCGTGAATTGACGTCGCGGTCCGATCCCGCCGGGGAACGGGCCGAAGCCGCCGAAACGCTGGCAACCTCGCTCACGGCCCTGGCCGGGCTGGGCGGCGGCGTCACCGGCGAAATCGTCGAAGGCAAGGCCGTGGACAGCCTCGTCGCCAAGGTCAAGGAGTTGGGCGCCGGACAGGCTGTGGTAATTACCCGCCCGCACGCCGTCGCGGATACGCTCCACACTGACTGGGCCAACAAGGCACAGGACCAGCTGGGCCTTCCTGTGCTGCATCTGTACGCCGGATCGGGATTTATCGGGGACTCCTGAGCGTTACTCAGGCTATGAGCACCCTCGATAACACCTCAGAAAACACGTCCACGGCCGCCGGCCCGGCTGAAAATGCGCCCGTGGATAAGTCCGATGCGCAGTGGCGCGATGAACTGACGCCGGAGGAGTACCGCGTCCTCCGCCAGGCCGGGACCGAGCGACCGTATACCGGCGAGTACTGGGACAGCCACACCGCGGGCGTCTACCAGTGCCGGGCCTGCGGGACGGAACTGTTCACGAGCAACGAGAAGTTCGATTCGCACTGCGGCTGGCCCTCGTTCTGGGCGCCGCTCGCGGAAGGCACCGTCCGCTACATCCATGACCGCGCCCTGGGCATGGAACGCGTCGAGGTCCGATGCGCCACCTGCGATTCCCACCTAGGCCATGTGTTCGACGGCGAAGGATTTGGCACCCCCACGGACCAGCGCTATTGCATCAATTCAGTCTCGTTGAAGCTGGTTTCAGCGGACGACGCCGGCAAGTAGCCGGACGGGGCAACGGGGGACATGCTCATTCTTCGCACCCGGGACCGGGCACAATGACACTATGCCCATCCGCCGGCCCCGGCGCGGGGCATGTCCCTTCGGGCCGGTGTCCTGGCCAGCGGGACATGCTCATTCTTCGCACCCGGGACTGGGCATAATGGCACTATGTCCATCGCCGGCCCCGGCGCGGGGCATGTCCCTGAGGCCGGACGGGCAGCGCCGCCACCGCTGTAGCTGGAACCGCTCTGCTGACCCACTTGCCACAGTCTTTCTTATGCTCGAAGCAATTTTGCATTAGGATTCCTGATTGCTTGCTACGCTCGCTTTAGTTACAGACGAGCGACGCTCCCCGCAATCAGAAAGGCGCCTGCAGCCGATGACTACCACCGCTATCACCCCCGCCGCCACCATCACCGCCACCGTCACTGCCCCCATCACCGCCAACTCCCCGGACTGGCTGCGGCTCAAGAGCGCCGCCACCGCACTGCAGGCCCTCCAGATCCAGGACGGATCCGTCCCGGAGGCTGCAAACCACGAGGCCGCCGCAGAGCATGTCGGCGCCATCACGGCCGCCATCACGGCTCTGGCCCCCGCTTTCACCCACGACGCGGGCTACCTCGATCTCCTTGTGGCCGACTTCGGCAGCTGGGCCGACGGCGGCTTCGGAGTGCCTGACTTCCTGGACTCCCTGCAGGCCTTCCAGCCGCAGCAGCACCGGGTCAACGGCCTGCAGCACCTCGTAGTCTTTCCGATGTACACGCAGAACGGCAGCAGCAGCCGGCTGGTCGAGGCCGTGCTGATTGAGGTCATCTGGCCGGAGTTCATCGCCGGGCTGGAAGAGGGCGAATACTCCAACAAACTCTTCGTACCGATCCGCTTCCTGGACTTCACTCCGGGCTACAACACCAACTCCGCGGTATTGTTCCCGGAAACCGTCGCCGTCCGGGAAACCCCCACCTTCACCTGGGGTGCCATCTTCGCCGACCGCGAGGCCGCCCGCTTCCGCCGTGTGCTGCGCGCCGCCGCGGACATCACCTCGCTGCAGCTGCCCGAGGACGCCGCCGCCCTGCTCGAGGACCAGGAGCTGACCCAGGAAACGTTTGTGATGTGGGATCTCATCCATGACCGCACCCACATGCGCGGCGATCTGCCCTTCGACCCCTTTATGATCAAGCAGCGCATGCCGTTTTTCCTCTACTCCCTCGAGGAACTGCGCTGTGACCTCACCGCGTTCCGCGAATCCGTGAAAGTCGAAAAGGACGAGGACGCTGATCCGGAGGCCCGTCGGCACGCCAAACTGGTCCAGTACGCCGTCATCTTCGACCGGATCTTCCGTTTCGCCATTACCGGCAGCCGCGTCCGGAACTACGACGGTCTCGGCGGGCAGCTGCTCTTCGCCTGGATGCACCAGCACCACGTCCTGCACTGGACCGACAGCAAGCTCAGCATCGACTGGGACGAGGCTGCCGACGTCGTGGTTGCCCTTGGCGCCCGGATCGAGGAGCTGTACTGGCGCTCGATCGACCGTCCCAAGATGGCCCACTGGCTCGCCGCCTACGAGCTGATCTCCGGCACGGTCACGCCCAACCCGGCCTCCGTCTGGGCCAAGGGCCCCGGCGCGCTGCCCCTGGCCGGCCCGCCGCGCGGCCTCACGGACCAGGTACTCGACGACGAGTTCCCGCTGTCCATGTTCTACGAGGCACTGGAAAAGAAGATGCGCCCGGTCATCGAATCCACGGCAGGCATCACGGGGTCCTCGGACGCCGGCACAGACACCAACCCGGACACCGGCACAGCCGCCGGGGCGGCAGCTACCGCCATGAACGCCGGATGAGTGCCGGCCGCACCCTGACGGTGCTGGTCACCGGCGGCAGCGGGCCGTCCGGGGTCGCCACCGCGCGGGCCCTGCACGACGCCGGCCATAGGGTCTTCACTGTCGGCTCGGACGGACCCCGGATCGGGGCCGCCGCGGCGGCGGCCGGCAGCGGGGTCGTTCCACTGGTCTGCGACCTCGCCTCCCTGGCGGACGTCCGCTCGCTGCACGCCACGATCATCGCGGAGGCAGGGGCCGTCGACGGCGTCGTCCACCTCGTCGGCGGCTGGCGCGGCGCCAAGGGCATCACGGACCAGAGCGACGCGGACTGGGACTTCCTGGAACGCGGCGCCGTCACCACCTTGCGGAACGTCACCCGGGTCTTCTACGACGAGCTCGCGGCCTCGGACACGGGCCGCTTCGCCATGGTCTCCTCCACCGCCGTCGGCAGCCCCACCGCGGGCGGCGCAAGCTACGTCGCGGCCAAGGCGGCGGCCGAGGCCTGGACCCTGGCCGTCGCCGACGGGTTCCGCCGGGGCCAGTCCGGTTCCGCCGGCCCCGGCAGTGCCCGGCCGGTGGAGCAGCACAGCGCTGCTGTGATCTTTGTGGTCAAGGCCCTCGTGGATGCCGCCATGCGGGCGAAGTCCCCCGAACGTACCTTTCCCGGCTTCACCGATGTGGAAGAGCTGGCGGCCGCCGCCGTCGGGCTCTTCACCTCCCCGGCATCCGAGCTGAACGGCCGGCGGCTGGCGCTCAGCCGTTGAGCCGACGCGCCGGAATTAGCCGTTGAGGCCCGATCTCTCTACACTGACCTGTCTACACTGAAAGCGTGAGCAAAGCGATGACCAGCACGGTTGAGATCAGCACCGTTGAAACTGCCCCTGCCAGCACCGCGGTGCGGCTCCATGACCCCTCCGTCCGGGGCTTCGCCTCGGACAACTACTCCGGCGTGCATCCCGAGGTGCTGGCCGCCCTGGCCGCGGCCAACGAAGGCCATCAGGTTTCCTACGGCGAGGACGACTACACCGCCCGGCTGCAGCAGCTGATGGAGGAGCACTTCGGGGTAGGCATCGAATGCTTCCCGGTCTTCAACGGCACCGGCGCCAACGTGCTCTCGCTGCAGTCCCTGCTGCCGCGCTGGGGTGCGGTGGTCTGCGCCTCCACTGCGCATATCAATATGGACGAGAACGGCGCCCCCGAGCGGATCGGCGGCATCAAGCTCCTCCAGGTGCACACGGAGGACGGCAAGCTCACCCCTGAACTGATCGACAAGGAAGCCTGGGGCTGGGGCGACGAGCACCGCGCCCAGCCGCTGGCCGTGTCCATCACCCAGACCACTGAACTCGGCACCTGCTACACCCCGGAGGAAGTCCGCGCCATCGCGGAGCATGTCCACTCCAAGGGCATGAAGCTGCATATGGACGGCGCCCGGCTGGCCAACGCAGCGGCCCATCTGAACGTGCCGCTGCGGGCCTTCACCCGCGACGCCGGCGTGGACATCCTCTCCTTCGGCGGCACCAAGAACGGCCTGCTGTTCGGCGAGGTGGTCGTGGCGCTGAACCCGGAAGCCGCGCACGGCCTGATCTACCTGCGCAAGATGAACATGCAGCTGGCCTCCAAAATGCGGTTCATGTCCGCCCAGTTCATCGCCCTGCTCGACGGCGGTCTGTGGCTGCGCTCCGCCGCGCACGCCAATGCCATGGCGGCCCGGCTGCGCGCCGGCGTCGAGTCCATCCACGGCATCGAGCTGAGCCAGAAAACCGAGTCCAACGGCGTCTTCGCCGTCCTGCCGGCGGGCGTCGCGGACCGGCTGCGCACGTCCTTCCGTTTCTACGACTGGAACGAGGCAACCCGCGAGGTGCGCTGGATGTGCTCCTTCGACACCACGCCCGACGACGTCGATTCCTTCATCGCTGCGATCAAACGCGAACTCGCTGCCGCCTGAATTCCGGCAGGCAGCACCGCACCACAGCTGCCTGGGCGCGCGCCGCCGCCCGGCACCCACTGTGCCGGGCGGCGGCGAGCCTGCCGGACTTGGGCGCAAGAGTTGCATAATCTTCCAGTGTGAGCGCACTCGAGCAGGTTCCGGCAGATTTTCTCTTTGCCCTGGGAACGCTTCGCCAGGCACGGTGCCGCGGCGAGCTGCGGCTGGAGGAGATTCCGGCGCCCGCCCGGCTGGCACCCTTTGCCGTGGCGCTCGGGGCCGAAGTCATTGCCGCGGGCGGTCCGGCGGGTTCCCGGGCGGCCCATGGCCCGGCCTCCGCGGCTTTTGAGCCGGCGTCCGGCAGCGAGGACGTCGAGCTGGCCACCGGCCGCTTCATCCTCCTCCACGACCCCGACGGCTCTGCCGTGTGGGACGGCGAATTCCGGATCGTCACGTACATCCGCGCCCAGCTGGAGCCGGAGATGGGCAACGACGAAATGCTCGGCTCCGTCGCCTGGGCCTGGCTCGTCGAGGCCCTGGAAAACCACTCCGCCCCCTACCGTTCCGCCGGCGGCACCGCGACGCGGGTGCTCTCCGAAAGCTTCGGCACACTCGCCGAACGGCCCAACTCGATCGACATCGAACTCCGTGCGTCCTGGACCCCGTCCAGCCCGGACATCACCTCGCATCTCGAGGCGTGGTCGGACATGGTCTGCACCTTCGCGGGCCTTCCGCCGCTGCCCGACGGCGTCACATCCCTTCCACGCAGGCGCAGACAGCCGTGATATCGGGCCCGGGCAGCCTGCCACCCGGCGCGGCTTTGGCCCGTGTGCGGCCTGCAACGCCGGGGTGCTGGTCACTTGTCGGTAAACTGAAGCCATCATGACCCCTCACATTCCGGAAATCACCACGGCCGCCGCCATACCCGTCACTACAGAGGCTGGACCAGGCGCTTCAGAGGCCCCTGATATCGCAGCCCACATCGCGGTGGACGGCTTCGACAGCCTGGTCCCCGAGGTCATCGACCTCGATGCCCCCCGCGACGGCGTGCCGCTCGTCATTGAAACCCAGTCCGGCCTGGAGCGGTGCGCCGCGGCTCTGGCCGCAGGCCACGGTCCTGCGGGGGTGGACGCCGAACGTGCCTCGGGGTTCCGCTACGGCCAGCGCGCCTTCCTCGTCCAGATCCGCCGCGAAGGCGCCGGCACCTGGCTGATCGATCCGGAGCCGTTCGAGGACCTGCGGATCGTCAACGACGCCCTGCGCGGCGTCGAATGGATCCTGCATGCCGCCAGCCAGGACCTGCCCTGCCTGTCCGAACTGGGCATGTGGCCGGACAAGCTCTTCGACACCGAGCTGGCCGCCCGCCTCGCCGGGCTGCCGCGCGTTGGCCTCGCCGCCGTGATCGAACAGCTGCTGGGCTTCGGCCTGGCGAAGGAACACTCCGCCGCCGACTGGTCCACCCGCCCGCTCCCGGAACCCTGGCTGCGCTACGCGGCCCTCGACGTGGAGGTCCTGACCGAGCTGCGCGAGGAACTGATCGAGCTCCTCACCGCCGACGGCAAGCTGGACTTCGCCGGCCAGGAGTTCGCCGCCCTCCTCGAGTCCGGGCAGGCGCCGCCGCGCGTCGACCCGTGGCGTAAGACCTCCGGGCTGCACCAGATCCGCGACCGCCGCCAGTTGGCTGCGGTCCGCGAACTCTGGGTCGAACGCGACTCGCTCGCCCAGAAGCGCGACGTCGCCCCGGGTCGGCTCCTCCCGGACTCGGCCCTCGTGGCCGCCGCGAAGGCCATGCCCGGCACCGTGCCGCAGCTGCTGGGTACCAAGGGCTTCCACGGCCGCGCGGCCCAGCGCGAGGCACCGCGCTGGCTGCGCTGCATCAGCGCGGCCCGGACCCTCGAGGACCTTCCTCCCCTGCACCTGGCCACCAATGCTCCCCCGCCGCCGCGGGTCTGGGCGGAACGGGACCCGGATGCCGCCGCGAGGCTCGCCACCGCCCGGCCCCTGCTTCAGGCCAAGGCCGAGGAGATCAACATGCCGCTGGAGAATCTGTTGACGCCGGACTACCTCCGCCGGATCGCCTGGCGCCCGCCGGCCGAGCTGAGCGAGGAAGGCATCGCTGAGGAGCTCCAGAACCTTGGCGCCCGCCAGTGGCAGATCCAGCTCGCCGCGCCGCTCATCACCGAGGCTTTCCTGAACCCCCGGCCGCTGCCGGCCAAGGCAGCCCAGGCAGCTTCCGGGACAGAGCCCGACGGCGTCCGCTAAGCCACGGGCGCATCACTCCTTGCCAGCTATGTTACTCACGAGTAACATGTTGCTTAATGTCGCCCGGATTCCCGCCCCTTTGGCACCTCCTGCCACGGGTGCGGCTCCGGCATCCATGTCTCAATGAGGAGTATCACGTGAGCCAAGATCGCCCAAGCGGCCAACCCAGCAGCGGAAACCCGAGCAGCGGACAACCCAGAAGCGCAAATTCCCGCGCGGCAGGTTCCCGCGCCGTGCGCGACGTCGTTTTCGTCGACGGTGTCCGCACCCCGTTCGGCCGCGCAGGAGAGAAGGGCATCTACGCCGGAACCCGCGCCGATGACCTCGTGGTCAAGTGCATCCGCGAATTGATGCGCCGCAACCCGTCCCTGCCTGCGGAACGCATCGACGAGGTGGCCATTGCCGCCACCACGCAGACCGGCGACCAGGGCCTGACCATCGGCCGCACCGCGGCCCTGCTGGCCGGGCTGCCCCGCACGGTGCCCGGCTTCGCGATCGACCGGATGTGCGCCGGCGCCATGACCGCCGTGACCACGACGGCGAGCGGCATCGGCTTCGGCGCCTACGACGTCGTGATCGCCGGCGGCGTGGAGCACATGGGCAACCACCCGATGGGCGCCGGGGCGGATCCCAACCCGCGCTTTGTGTCCGAACGGATCGTGGACCCGGCCGCCCTGAACATGGGCAACACCGCCGAAAACCTGCACGACCGCTTCCCCGCCATCACCAAGGACCGCACCGATGCCTACGCGGTCGCGTCCCAGGACAAGCTCGCCGCCGCCTACGCGAAGGGCCGGATCCAGCCCGATCTGGTGCCCGTCGCCACGATGAAGCCCGGCCAGGGCTGGACCGTCAACACCGTGGACGAGCCGCCGCGCCCCGGCACCTCGGTGGCGGACCTCGCCGGCCTTAAAACCCCGTTCCGTGCCCATGGCCGCGTCACCGCCGGCAACGCTGCCGGCCTGAACGACGGCGCCACCGCCGCCCTGCTGGCCTCCGCCGACGCTGCCGAGGAGCTCGGCCTGCCGGTCAAGATGCGCCTGGTCAGCTACGCCTTCGCCGGCGTGGAGCCCGAAGTCATGGGCATCGGACCGGTTCCCGCCACCGAAAAGGCCCTCAAGAACGCCGGCCTGGGCATCAAGGACATCGGCCTCTTCGAAATCAACGAGGCCTTCGCCGTCCAGGTCCTCAGCTTCCTGGACCACTTCGGCATCGCCGACGACGACCCCCGGGTCAACCGCTACGGCGGCGCGATCGCCGTCGGGCATCCGCTGGCTTCCTCCGGTGTCCGGCTGATGAACCAGCTGGCCCGCCAGTTCGAGGAGGACCCGGCCGTCCGCTTCGGCATGACCACCATGTGCATCGGCCTGGGCATGGGCGCCACCGTGATCTGGGAAAACCCGCACCACGCCGGCTACGGCACCGCTTACCCCGAGACCACCACCACCGAGACTGGAGCCGCAGCATGAGCGCCGCAGATTTCCGCAAGCTTGCCGACCTCTTTCCGAACGAAACGGTGACCCGCTCCTATGTCCAGGACATCCAGCTCCCCGCCGCAGGCGGGAAGAGCCCCGGCACCTTCGCGCTGGTGACCCTGGACAACGGCCTGGACCACTCCAAGCCGACCACCCTGGGTCCCAACACCCTGGTGGAACTCGGCACCGTCCTGGAAGGGCTGAAGGAACGCGCCGCCCGCGGCGAGATCGCCGGCGTCGGCGTCACCGGCAAGCCATACTTCCTTGTGGCCGGCGCGGACCTGTCCACGGTGAAGTCCATCAGCGGCCGCGAACACGGGCTCTGGATGGCCCAGCTGGGCCACGAAGTCTACGCCACCCTCGCCAACCTCGGCGTCCCCAGTTTCGCCTTCATCAACGGCCTCGCCCTCGGCGGCGGGCTGGAGATCGCCCTGCAGTCCACCTACCGCACCGTCTCCACCGGGGCCGGTGCGCTGGCCCTGCCCGAGGCCTTCATCGGCCTCGTTCCGGGCTGGGGCGGGGTGTACATCCTGCCGCGGCTCATCGGCCCCGAGAACGCCCTCAAGGTGATGATCGAGAACCCGCTGAGCAACAACCGCACCCTCACCGGGCCGCAGGCCTTCAAGCTCGGCATGGCGGATGCGATGTTCGAGCCCGCCGACTTCGTCGAGCAGTCCGTCGCCTGGGCCGCGAAGGTCATTGCCGGCGCTGTGACGCCGGAACGGGCCAACGCCGTCGACCCCGCCGAACCGGAGGTCGCCGCCCGCTGGGCCGCCGCCGTCGCCAGGGGACGGGCCTTCGTGGAAGCCAAGACCTCCAACGCCTCACCGGCGCCGGCGAAGGTCCTGGACGTTATGGAAGCCAACCGCACCCTGAGCCAGGCACAGTCCGCCGAGCTGGAATGCGCAACGCTCGCGGATCTTATGCAGACCGACGAGTTCCGTTCCACCGTCTACGCGTTCCTGGATCTCGTGCAGCGGCGTTCCAAGCGCCCCGCCGGCGCCCCGGACCGCAAGCTGGCCCGCCCGGTGACCAAGATCGGCGTGGTCGGCGCCGGGCTGATGGCGAGCCAGCTGGCCCTGCTCTTCGCCCGCCAGCTCAAGATACCCGTGGTCATGACGGATATCGACCAGGCCCGCGTGGACAAGGGCGTGGGCTACGTCCATGCCGAAGTGGACAAGCTGCTGGCGAAGGGACGCATCAGCTCCGACGCCGCCAACCGGACCCGGGCGCTGGTTTCCGGTTCGGTTTCCAAGGAGGCCTTCGCCGACGCCGATTTCGTCATTGAGGCTGTCTTCGAGGAGCTCAACGTCAAGAAGCAGGTCTTCAAGGAGGTCGAGGCGATCGTTTCGCCCGAGTGCATCCTCGCCACGAACACGTCCTCGCTGTCCGTCACCGCGATGGCCGAAGACCTCGAGCACCCGGAGCGCCTGGTCGGCTTCCACTTCTTCAACCCGGTGGCCGTGATGCCGCTGCTGGAAATTGTGCGTGCGCCGAAGACCGACGACGCCGTCCTGGCCACCGCGTTCGAGCTCGCCAAAGGGCTCAAAAAGTCCGCCGTGCTGGTCAAGGACGCCCCGGCGTTCGTGGTCAACCGCCTGCTGCTGCGCCTCATGGGTGAAGTGACCGCGGCCTTCGACGAGGGCACGCCCGCCGAGGTGGCGGACAATGCGCTGCGCCCGATGGGGCTGCCGATGACGCCGTTCGTCCTCGGCGCCATGGTGGGCCTGCCGGTCGCGCAGCACGTTCAGGAATCGCTGCACGCGGCGTTCCCTGACCGCTTCACCGTCTCGGCGAACCTGCAGAATCTGATCGACAGCGGCGTGAAGTCCATCTGGGCCGCGCCGAATGGAACACCGGAGAAGGGCCCGGACGGCAAACCGTTCATCCCGGCCGAATCCCTGGCGCTGATGACGTTCGGCAACGAGCCCTCAACTGCCGAGCAGGTGCTGCGCCGCACCCAGGATGCGCTGGCGGCGGAAATCGGGCTGATGCTCACCGAGGGCGTCGTGGCCGGTCCGGAGGACATTGACCTGTGCATGATCCTCGGCGCCGGCTGGCCGATGTTCCTTGGCGGCATCACCCCGTACCTGGACCGGGTGGGGGCCTCGGAGCGGGTCAACGGCAGGAAGTTCCTGGCGGCCGGGGTGGCGTCCGCGCCGGCCTAAGCCGCGTCTGCCCGGCCATGGGCGTCCGGGACAGCGGCGGCAGGCTTCAGAGTTGGTGGAGCCTGCCGCCGCGCAGGTCCAGCGTCCTGTGCGCGTTCGCTTGCGCGAACCGCCGGTCATGGGTGACCAGCACGACGGCGGCGCCCCTCGCCGTCGTGCTGTCGATAGCCGCCCGCAGCCAATCCAGCCCGTGCCGGTCCAGTCCGATCGTGGGCTCATCCAGCGCCAGCACCGCCGGTTCCCGGGCCAGGACCGTGGCCAGGGCCAGCAGCCGCTGTTGTGAAGCCGGAAGCTCCGCCGGGTGCATCTCCTCAGCATCGGCGAGCCCGACGGCGGCCAGCGCCTCGCGCGCGCGCCGGGCGGCCTCCCCCGCCCCGAACAGCCGGCCAAGCCCGAAGCTGATTTCCCGGCGGACCGTCCGCTCAAATAGCTGGTCCCGCGGCTGTTGAAACAGCAGCCCCACAGAGGCCGCGACGCGGCCGGGCGCTACACCGGCGATACTTTTCCCCTGAACGCTCACTTCCCCGGTGTGCGGCCTCAGCAGTCCATTGAAATGGCGCAGTAGGGTTGACTTGCCGGCACCGTTGGGGCCCGTGACGGCCACGATTTCGCCGGGGCGGACGGTCAGCGCCAGGCCGCGAAGCACTGCTGTCCGCGGGACGTCCCGGGACGATCTGCCGGGGCTCCGGTAGCCGAAGCCGACGCCGCGCAGTTCAAGGGCCGGGGCTGCCCCCGGCGCACGGGTGGACATGACCCGCCGGCCCGTCGCAGCGGAGGACATGTCCGCCACGACGCCGGCCCGCCCCGGCTCCGGCGACGTCTCCAGATCTGCGGGCGTGCCACTCGCCGTCACAAAACCGCCGTCGAGGATGATCCAGTGTGCAGCCGTTAGGGCCAGCCCGTCCGCCGCCTGACTGAGCAGTACCACGGCGGTGCCGGCGTCGAGCAGCCCGCGAATGAGCCCCAGAACCTGGACGCCGCCTTCCGCATCGAGGGAGGCCAGCGGTTCGTCCAGCACCAGCACCTCCGGACGCGTGATGACGGCACAGCCCACGGCCAGGCGGCGCAGTTCGCCGCCGGATAACGAGCCGGGGTCCCTGTCCAGCAGTGCCGCCAGCCCGGTCAGGGCGGCTGTCCCGGCCACCTCGCGGCGCATCTGCTCGCGCGGCATGCCGCGGTTTTCCAGGCCGAACGCCAGTTCCTCCGCCACGGTGGAACGGACCAAGGACAGCATCGCGGCCGCGTCCTGGGGGACGTAGGCCACGCGCTCCGACCAGGCCGCGGGGTCGATCCGGGGATCGTCCTCGCCGCCGCGGAACACCAGGCGGGTCTCCCCCAGCTGCAGGCTGCCGCTGAGGCTGCCCGCCTGGCCGGGCCGCAGCCAGCCGGCCAGCACTTTGCCCAGCGTCGACTTGCCGCTGCCGGAACCGCCCAGCACCGCGGTCAGTGTGCCGGGCCCGGCGTTCAGCCGGATCCCCCGCAGCGCGGGGACGGTGGCCCCGTGGAACGTGAAGGTGTTGATGCTGGCGGCCAGCAAGGGCCGGACGGAAGCAGTCATGCGGCCCCCGCAGCCGGCCAGGAGGAGACGAGCCGCCAGGTGACGCCGGCGGCCGCGAGCAGCAGCAGCACCGCCCGGATCCGCTGCTGGGCAGCCGAATCCGGGACCTCACGGTAGCTTGTGCGCGGTCCCGGCCGGCCAAAGCCCCGGGCGTCGAGGGCCTGCGCCCGGCTGCCGGCGTCCTCGATGAGTCCGAGGACCAGCGGGACCATCTGCAGCCGCGCCGCGCCCAGCCTGGCCGGCAGGCCGCCGCCGAGTACCAGCCCGCGGGCTTCCTGGGCCTGCCGGATCCTGACCAGCCGGGTAGCCATGGCGGGAAGAAGCGTCAGGGCGGACGCCAGGACGAAGCCGAACTGCGGTGGCACCCGCCGCGCGGTCAGGGCGGCGACGAGGTCTGCGACGCTGACGGTGAAGGAGAACAGCAGCAGGACCAGCACACAGGCGGCCGTTCGCGCCCCCAGTTCGAGGGCAAAGCCCAGCCCCTCGGCGGTCACGCGGGCCGGGCCCCAGCTGGCCAGGACCGTACGGCCTGCCGGGAAAAACAGGCCGTGCAGCATCAGGAGGGACAAAACCAACGGAAGCAGGATCGCCGCCGCGGCAGCCATCACCCGGCGTCCGACGCCGGCGCGACAGGCCAGCCCAACCGCCGCGAGTGCAACGGCGGCGGACAGCGGCCAGCTGGCTGCCGACGTCGTGATCACCGCAGTGGACCCGGTGGCCGTCAGCGCCGTCAGCGGGTGAAGGCGCCGGCGCACGTCATCGGAGGACATGGCTCAGGAGGAGGATGTCGCCGCGGCCTTGCCCGCGAGCACCCGGAAGCGGCGGACAAACGGGAACTGGAAGGTGGTGCGGCGCGGAAGTGTGTACGCCAGGAGCGCCGCAATGGCGAAGACGATTGCCTTGTCCATGGGATCCGAGATGAGTGCCTGCTTAGTGATGGCGGCCAGCAGGGTATCGCCCATGGCACGGAAGGCGCTGACAATTGCGCCCGTTCCCAGGCCGGAGGTGCCGCCGAAGACGAAGGCGGCGATCGGGGCGGAGACGACGCCGGCGAGGATGCCCGTGACGAAGCCCGCCACCGGCGCGAGGTAGAAGCGGCGGAACAGCCCGCCGCGGGCGGCCAGCCCGGCCAGGAAGCCGATCAGCGCGGATCCGGCCGCGAACGGCAGGACGGTGGGGTTGACGAAGGACCACACGACACTGCTGAGCACTCCGGTGGCGGCGCCGGCCGCCGGGCCGGCGAGGACGGCGATCAGGACGGTGCCGATCGCATCGAAGTAGAACGGCAGCCCCGTGGACCCCATGAGCTGGCCCAGCACGACGTTGAGGACCAGGGCGACGGGCATCAGGACCAGGGTGGAGGTGGGCAGCACCGGCAGCACCGCGAGAAGCAGCAGCACCGCGCCGAGCAGGAACCCGCCGAGCGCCACCAGCGCGGAGAAGCTGGCCGGTCCGCCGGCAATATCGGCCGGCTGGGTGAGAACGAGGAACACGTAAGTGGCGGCGATGGCTCCGGCACCGGCGAGTTCGAGCAGGCGGCGGCCGCGGCCACCCGCCTCCTGAGACCCGGGGCCGGTAGCGGGGTGGATCAGGGACGGCTGTGACATGGGAGATGGCTGTGACATGGGAATGGTCCTTCGGCAGAGAGCTACAACAGCGGCCTCATGTCACCTCGGCGCAGCTACCATCCTAACGAGTGCCTGCCCGTTCCGCGACGGCAGTCTCAGCCGGGCCCGGCCCGGCCCGCGCCACCCCGGTCCCGGGGCTTGAGGACCAACGCTCGGGAATGTCACGCTAAGCCGGTGGGGCCAGGGCGCAGGGGTTCTGGCCGGAGCTGCTGTTACGCCGGGCCGGGGCAGCCGCCGGCGGCTCGCCGTCCGACCCTTGTTTTGTTGAGGTGGCGCCCGCGGACGAACCGGAGGAAGACGCCCCAAACTCACCTCCGACCAGGCCCACCACGCCCAACAGCTCTACGACGCCGGGGACCACACCGTTCAGCGCATCGCCGACCTGCTTCAGGTCCCACGCTCCAAGAACTACCGTCACCTCAACAAAACAAGCATCGGACGACGCCCCACCCCAGCGCCGTGACCCGGCGTAACAGCGGTGCCGACCAAAACCCCTGCTACCTGGCCCACCGGCCTAGCGTGAATTTCCCCAGCCTTGGTCCTCAGTCCCGGTCCGCGCCGACTTTCCGGGCCAGCGCGCCCACGGAGGAAATCAGCTCCTCGAAACACTGCTCCGGGTCGTTGGAGTCCACTATCCGCGCGTTCGGCGGCAGTCCCCACAGGCCGCGGAAGTCCGCCACCGTGGTACCGATGAGCAGCGGCGACTCGATTTCGACGTCGACCGTGGCCAGCCGTGCGGTGAACGGGGTCCGGCCGGCCGCGGCGCAGGCTGCGAAGGCGTCGTGCATGTGTGCCACGTAACCCTGGTCATAGAGACGGTGGAACTCCAGATAGAACCGGATCGCGTCGGAGAGGCAGGCCACCAACGGATTGTCCGAGGTGCTGCGCAGTCCTTCGGGCTGTTCCGGCAGGACAAGTTCCGGCCCGGCCCCGGCCGCCTCGGCGAGGCGTTTGAGGTGTTCCGGCCGCATTTCGATCCGCTCGGTGGATTCCAGCGCGCAGACGAGCGGCAGCTTGTCCTCCGGGAGGCCGCGGTAGGCATCGAAGACTTCCTTGGCGGCGTGCGGGTCCACCGAGACGTTCCATTCCGCCGTCGGCGTGGTGTTGCCCTGGTAGTAGAAGCTGCCGCCCATGATCACCAGGCCCTTGAGCAGCCGCGGCAGCTCCGGTTCGCGGCGCAGGGCGAGGGCAAAGTTGGTCAGCGGACCAGTAATCAGCCCGGTGATCTCGCCCGGGCTGGCCCTGACCTCTTCCACCCAGACGTCGACGGCGTGGCGCGCTGAGATTTGCTGGGCGGGCGGCGGCAGTTCGGCGTAGCCGATCCCCTGCGGCCCGTGGGTCTCCTCGGTGGTGACCAGCGGAATCTCCAGCGGCACCTCGGCGCCGATGGCCACCTCAATGCCCTGCCGGCCGCACAATTCCAGCAGGGCCAGGTTATTCAGCGCCACCTGCCGGGCCCCCACATTCCCGGCGGTGCACGTGATGGCCTGGAGGCGCACCTCCGGCCGGGACAGCAGGTAGACCAGGGCGAGGGCGTCGTCGATGCCGGTGTCCACGTCCAGCAGGACAGTCTGCGTTGGAGCGGGCACCGTCAGATCCCACCCGGGTGCAAGGGCGCCACTTAGAACAGCGCGACCCTGGGCGTGCGCGGGAAGAGGTCGTTCAGTTCGGCCAGTTCCGCGGCGCTGGGGATCCACGCAACGGCAGCGGCGTTCTGCCGGACCTGCTCGGGCCGGGTGGCTCCCGCGATGACGCTGCTGACCGAGGGCTGGGCAGCGAGCCAGGAGAACGCCACCTGGATCTCGTTCAGGCCCCGCTCCGCGGCGAAGGCGCTGAAGGCGCCAAGCTGGTCCCAGTCGGCGTCGTGGACCAGGTTGGTGCGGGTGTGGCTGAGCCGGGATCCCTCGGGCGCGGTGTCCTTGGCATACTTGCCGGTCAGCAGGCCGTTGGCGAGGGGGAAGTACGGCAACACGCCCAGGCCGTAGGCAACGGCTGCGGGCGTGACTTCGAGTTCGGCCCGGCGGTCCAGCAGGTTGTAGTGGTTCTGGCTGGAGATGAACCGTGATCCCCCGCGGGCCCGGGCCACGAATTCGGCCTCGGCAATCTGCCAGCCGGCCCGGTTGGAGTGGCCGAGGTAGCGTACCTTGCCGCTGGTGACGAGCTCGTCGAGGGCCGCGAGGGTCTCATCGATCGGGGTCAGCGGGTCGGGGACGTGGAACTGGTAGAGGTCGATCCAGTCGGTGCCGAGCCGTCGCAGCGAGGCCTCCGCGGCCTTGATGATGTAGCGGCGGGATCCGCGGGCGCCGAAGTCGTTCCCGTTCGCCCCGCGCATGTCCATGCCGAATTTGGTGGCGATGACCGCATCGTCACGGCGCCCCCTGAGGGCGTTGCCCAGCATCGTCTCGCTGAGGCCCGGCTCCCGGCCGTAGGTGTCCGCGACGTCGAAGAAGGTGATGCCGGCGTCCAGGGCCGCATGCACGACGGCGTCGGTCCCGCCCTGCGACCCGGTGGCCGTATTGGCCCGGCCGAGATTGTTGCAGCCGAGTCCCACCACGGAGACGGTTAATCCGGAATTTCCTACGCGTCGGTATTCAGTCATGGGATTCAGCCTATCCCGGGCCGGCACGGGGACCGGCCGGGTCCGGGGCCGGGCCCCCGGGCGGGTGACCCGCTAATTCCGGGGCAGCTCCAGGCCGTGTTCATCCAGCGCGTCCTGCAGCTGCGCGAGGGTGCGGGGGCAGACCCCCGGCATGCCCGCGAGGCGGCGCTGGCCAAGCAGCGCGACGTGTTCAAGGGTTTCCACTCCTGCATGCGCGAGCGTCCTGCGCGCAGGGGCGGCCAGCCCTGCCGGGAGCGGGGTGCTGCCTGGTTGAGGGGATTTACGTGTCATTGGCTGCCTTCCAGTCGGTTGCCCCCGTATGGTTGCGGACCGTGCCGGGCGCCCTAAAGCGTGAAGCTGTTCGCCGGCTTCGGTGAGTGCTTGAGCCTGAAGGACGTCTCGCCGAACGGTGCCGCGCCGATGCTCAGCTTGGTGAAGTCCAGGTCCTCACCGCGAACGCACACCTTGATGGCGCTCACGGCCTTATTCACGTCCGGGGTGAGGATGATGATATTCAGCTTGGAGTCGGAAAATTCGGAGCGGTCCACGACGCCCAGTCCGCGCCATGCCAGGTGGCTGATCAGGGCGTCCTTTGCTTTCTCTTCGAGGTAGCGGTCCCGGTCCGTGCCGTCCTTGGTCTTGAGCGCATACTGGGCAACCACCCAGAACTGCTCCTGCTCGGGGATCTCGGCGAAGCCGTCGTCGGCGCACTGTGCGGCGAACGCGTCCATCAGACCCTCAGCGGCGGCCGCGTCGGCGACATCGGTCTCGTCGGTCTTGCTCTGGTGCCCGACGACGCCGTGGTTCATCACGAACTGGCTGTAGTCCTCGTCGAACCAGGCCTCCCTGAAGTCAAGGACCCCTTCGTCGCTGCGTTTGTAGACCCGGATAATTCCGCTCATGCCTGTCCTCTCCTGAACCTTTCGCGGCCGGCGCCGTCAAACGGTGGCTCTTGTGCCTTCACTGCCTGGTACAGCTGATGTGTTCCCGGGTTGATCCGGGGCACCGGATCGCCCGTCAGGACCCCGGGGACCCTCACAGAATCGGCAGGCTGCCGGTGCTGGGGTGTTCCTGCCCGGGAAGGGGCCGCGCGAACGGCACCTTGGTCCCCAGGACCTGCGCCACGACGTCGTGCGTGACCTGCTGGGCGGTCAGTCCGACGCGGGCCAGGACCTGGCTGCGGGTTCCGTGGTCCAGGAACTCGACCGGGAGGCCCACCTCGTTGAGGGCCGTATCGACTCCGGCGGCCCGCATTTCCTGCCGGATCCGGGAGCCGACGCCGCCGGCGCGCACGCCGTCCTCGATGCAGATGACCAGACGGTGGTGCGAGGCGAGGGCGATGATGGAGTTCCGGACCGGGAGGACCCAGCGGGGGTCCACCACGGTGGAGCTGATTCCCTGCGCTCCAAGCCGGTTCGAGACGTCCAGCGCGAGTTCGGACATCGCGCCGACGCTGACGATCAGGACATCGTTTTCGCTTGAGCCTGCGGGGCGGCGGGCGAGGACATCGACGCCGTCGCTGAGCCGTTCCACGGCTTCAACCTCGGCACCGACGCTGCCTTTGGAATAACGGATCACGCTGGGCGCGTCCTCGATCGAGACGGCCTCACGGAGTTCCTCGCGCAGCCGGGTGGCGTCGCGGGGTGCGGCCAGGTGAAGTCCGGGCACGATCTGGACCATGGCCATGTCCCACATGCCGTGGTGGCTGGCACCGTCGGGTCCGGTGACGCCGGCCCGGTCCAGGACGATGGTGACCCCTGCCTTGTGCAGGGCCACGTCCATCAGCAGCTGGTCGAAGGCGCGGTTCAGGAAAGTCGCGTACACGGCGACGACGGGGTGCAGCCCGCCGAACGCCATGCCCGCGGCGGAGGTGAGGGCGTGCTGTTCGGCGATCCCGACGTCGAACACCCGCGCGGGGTGCCGGGTCGCGAACTTGTGCAGCCCCACGGGGATCAGCATGGCGCCGGTGATGCCCACAATGTCTTTGCGCTCGTCCGCGATATCGGCGATCTCGTCGGCGAACACGGCGGTCCAGGACTTAGAGCCGCCGACCTCGGTGGGCTCGCCGGTCTCCGGGTCGATGATCCCGACGGCGTGGAACTGGTCCGCCTCATGGGCGCGGGCGGGCGCATAGCCGTGGCCCTTCTCCGTCATGGCGTGGACAATCACGGGTCCTGCGTAGTTCTTGGCGGTGGAGAGGGCGTGCTCCATGGCCTGGAGGTCATGGCCGTCCACCGGGCCGATGTACTTCATGCCGAGGTCCTCGAACAGGCCCTGCGGGGCCCACCAGTCCTTGATGCCCTTCTTCATGGCGTGCAGGCTGCGGTAGGTGAACTGGCCGACGGGTCCGCCGTTCTGCAGCTTCCGCCGCCACCAGTCCAGGGTGCCTTCGTAGGCGGGCGCGGCGCGGAAGGAATCGATGGTGGGGCGCAGCGAGGCGAGGTAATCCGCGAATCCGCCCACCGTCGGGGCGTAGGAGCGGCCGTTGTCATTGACCACTATCACCACGCGGCGTTTCCTGTCCGCGGCGATGTTGTTGATGGCCTCCCAGGCCATGCCGCCGGTCAGGGCGCCGTCGCCCACGACGGCGATCACGTAGCGGTCACCGTCGCCGGTGAGCCGCCGGGCGCGGGAGATCCCGTCGGCCCAGGACAACGAAGAGGAGGCGTGTGAGCTTTCGACGATGTCGTGCTCGGACTCGGCGCGGTCCGGGTAGCCGGAGAGGCCGCCCTGCTGGCGCAGCGTGCTGAAGTCCTGGCGTCCGGTGAGGAGTTTGTGCACGTAGGACTGGTGCCCGGTGTCGAAGACGATGCTGTCGCGGGGTGAATCGAAGATCCGGTGCACCGCGATGGTGAGCTCAACGACGCCGAGGTTGGGGCCGAGGTGCCCGCCCGTCTGGGAGACGTTGCCGATGAGGAAGTTCCTGACGTCGGCTGCCAGCTGTTCCAGCTGCGCCCCGGACAATTTGCTCAGGTCCTGCGGATTCCGGATGGTCTCCAAGATTCCCAACGGCCCCTCCTTCGGGTGGTGGACATGCCTTTTAACTCTAACGCCTCCGGACTGGCCCCCGTGCCCGATTTTTGGCCGGAATGCTGCCCGGGATGCTGGCGGGAACGTGAAGGCCCCGGTCGGTCAGGGACCGGCCGGGGCCTTCACGCCTGGCGGCTCCTCCCTTGCGGGAGAAGTCCGCCGCTAGTTGGCGGAGACGATCTCCGCGCTCCCGCGGTAACCCGGCGGAAAAGCATTGCCGGGTTTACCGCGGGTCCCTACGCGGAGATCTGGCGCAGCACGTACTGCAGGATTCCGCCGTTGCGGTAGTAGTCCGCCTCGCCCGGGGTGTCGATGCGCAGGACCGCATCGAAGGACGTGACGGCGCCGTCTTCCGCCGTTGCCGTGACTTTCAGCGTCTTCGGCGTGGTGCCCTCGTTGAGAGCGGTGACGCCCTCAACCGCGAAGGATTCCGTTCCGGTCAGCCCGAGGCTGGCAGCGTTCTGGCCGGCCGGGTACTGCAGCGGCAGGACGCCCATGCCGATCAGGTTGGAGCGGTGGATGCGCTCGTAGCTTTCGGCCACAACGGCCTTGACACCCAGCAGCGCGGTGCCCTTGGCGGCCCAGTCACGGGACGAACCGGAGCCATACTCCTTGCCGGCCAGGACCACCAGCGGGATGCCGGCGGCCTGGTAGTTCTGGGCGGCATCGTAGACGTAGGCCTGCGGGCCGTCCGCCTGCGTGAAGTCGCGGGTGAATCCGCCCTCGACGCCCGCTCCGTCGTTGAAATCAGCCAGAATCTGGTTCTTGATCCGGATGTTCGCGAAGGTGCCGCGGATCATGACCTCGTGGTTGCCGCGGCGTGAGCCGTAGGAGTTGAAGTCCTTGCGCTCCACACCGTTGGCCAGCAGGTACTGCCCGGCCGGGGTGTCCGACTTGAAAGAACCTGCCGGTGAGATGTGGTCCGTTGTGACCGAGTCGCCAAGCGTCAGCAGCACGCGGGCGCCGGTGATGTCCTTGACGGGCTCCGGGGTCGCCTTGATGCCGTCGAAGTACGGGGGCTTCCGGACGTAGGTGGACTTGGGATCCCAGGCGAAGGTGTCGCCGGCCGGGGTGGAAAGGGCCTTCCAGCGGTCGTCGCCGTCGAAGACGCCCTCGTAGCCGCGGGCGAACATGTCCTTGTCGATCGAGGAGTCAATGACCTGCTGGACCTCGACCGGGTTCGGCCAGATGTCCTTCAGGAAGACGTCGTTGCCGGCCTGGTCCTGGCCCAGCGCGTCGGCTTCGAAGTCGAAGTCCATGGTTCCGGCCAGGGCGTAGGCGATGACCAGCGGCGGGGAGGCCAGGTAGTTCATCTTCACGTCCGGGTTGATCCGGCCTTCGAAGTTGCGGTTACCGGAGAGCACCGCGGCGACGGAAAGATCGTTGGCCGCGATGGCCTCGGAGATTTCGGCGTCGAGCGGGCCGGAGTTGCCGATGCAGGTCGCGCAGCCGTAGCCGACGATGTAGAAGCCAAGCTTCTCCAGGTACGGCGTCAGGCCCGACTTGTTGTAGTAGTCCGTGACCACCTTGGACCCGGGAGCCACGGAGGTCTTGACCCACGGCTTCGAGGCCAGGCCCTTCTCGACGGCGTTGCGGGCCAGCAGTGCAGCCGCCAGCATCACGGACGGGTTGGACGTGTTGGTGCAGGACGTGATCGACGCGATCGAGACCGCGCCGTGGTCCAGCTCGAATTCGCGGCCGTCGGCGGTCTTGACGTTGACCTTGTTGGACGGGCGGCCGTTGGACGTTGGGCCGTGCGCGTGCGGGGCGTCGTCCGTCAGGTGCGTTCCGGAGGCGGTGAAGGACGGTGCGTCCGAGGCGGGGAAGCTCTCGTCGATCGCTTCGTCCAGGCTGCCGCCGGCCAGCTCTTCCTTCACATAGTTGCGCAGGTCCTGGCGGAACTGGGCCTTCGACTCGGTGAGGATGATGCGGTCCTGCGGGCGCTTCGGGCCGGAGATCGACGGAACAACCGTGGACAGGTCCAGCTCGAGGTACTCGGAGAACTCGATCACCTTGGAAGGGTCGTGCCAGAGGCCCTGTTCCTTCGCGTATGCCTCGACGAGGGCGACGTTCTGCTCGGACCGGCCGGTGAGGCGCAGGTACTCGAGGGTGACGTCGTCGATCGGGAATATGGCGGCCGTCGAGCCGAACTCCGGGCTCATGTTGCCGATCGTGGCGCGGTTGGCGAGCGGCACAGCCGCGACACCTTCGCCGTAGAACTCCACGAACTTGCCCACAACCCCGTGCTTGCGCAGCTGTTCGGTGATGGTCAGCACAACGTCGGTGGCGGTGGCGCCGGCCGGGATGGACCCTGTCAGTTTGAAGCCCACGACGCGCGGGATCAGCATGGAGACGGGCTGGCCGAGCATGGCAGCCTCGGCTTCGATGCCGCCGACGCCCCAGCCCAGCACGCCCAGGCCGTTGACCATGGTGGTGTGCGAGTCGGTGCCGACGCAGGTGTCCGGGTAGGCCCGGAGGACGGTGCCGGTCTCGGTGTCCACCTCGCGGGTCATGACGGTGCGCGCAAGGTACTCGATGTTGACCTGGTGCACGATGCCGGTTCCCGGCGGGACTACCTTGAAGTCATCGAACGCCGTCTGGCCCCACCGCAGGAACTGGTAACGCTCACCATTGCGCTGGTACTCGATCTCCATGTTGCGCTCCAGTGCGCCGGAATTGCCGAAGGCGTCGATCTGCACCGAGTGGTCAATCACCATCTCGGCCGGTGCCAGCGGGTTGACCCGCTTGGGGTCGCCGCCGAGTTCCTTGACTGCTTCACGCATGGTGGCAAGGTCCACAACGCAGGGCACGCCAGTGAAGTCCTGCATGATCACGCGCGCCGGCGTGAACTGGATTTCAGTGTCGGGCTCGGCGCTGGGGTCCCAGCCGGCCAGTGCGCGGACGTGGCCGGCCGTAATGTTGGCGCCGTCCTCGGTCCTCAACAGGTTTTCAAGCAATACCTTGAGGCTGAACGGAAGGTTATTTGCACCTTCAACGGAGTTCAACCGGAAAATTTCATATTCGGTACCGGCTACATTAAGTTTGCCTTTTGAACCGAAGCTGTCCACAATGCTCATCGCAGGACTCCTCTCGCAACAGTTTCATCTTTGTCGCGCCGCAGACCCCTTACTAGTTAGGCGAACCTAACTGGTACCAGTGTTAGCGCAGGGTGCGTGAGGTCAGCCGTGATTACGGAGCGCGACGTCGGACTACTCCGCCCATCGTAGTGGCATCAGCCCCGGGGCGTCAGCAGCGCCACAGTCTCCATGTGGTGGGTGTGCGGATAGAGGTCAAAGGCGCGCAGCCCTGACAGCTCCCAGCCGCCCGCCTGGAAGTAGCCAACATCGCGGGCGAACGACGCCGGATCGCAGGACACATAGGCCACGGCCCGGGGTCCGGCCCCGATGACCTGGTTCACAACGGCCCTGCCTGCTCCGGCCCGGGGCGGGTCCAGCAGAATGGCGTCGAAGCGGCGTGCTTTATCGCGCAGCACCCGTTCCACCCGGCCCTGGACAATCTCGACCTGGGACGCGTCATGAAGGTTTTTCCGGGCGTCCCGGCTGCTGCCGGGCGATCCCTCCACCGAGAGTACCGAGCCGGTCACGCCGACGGCGTCTGCCAGCGGCGCGGTGAAGAGGCCCGCCCCGGCGTAGAGGTCCGCCGCCACGGCGCCCGGCGCGAGGAAACCGCCGTCGTGCAGGAAAGCCGTCACGGCCCCCACCAGCGTGTCGGGGGCATCCCGGTGGATCTGCCAGAAACCGTCGCCGGTGACGCGGTAGTCGTGGCCGGCCGCGGTCTCCTGGACATAGGTGCGGCCGCGCAGCCGCAGCACCTCGCCCTTGACCGGGTCAAAACTCGCCACGGAAACGTCCTCGGGCAGCTGCGCGAGGACAGCGCTGAGCCGCTTGGCCCGGGTTCCGGCGCCGGGCACCACGAGCACCAGCGGGCGGGAGCCGTTGGCCGGGGCCGCCACCTCCACACGGTCGATGCCCTGCAGATCGATGTCCCAGAGCCGGAGGGCGTTGATGGCATCCACGGCCAGCGGCATCCCACCCACCGGGAGGACCAGCTCCGAGCGGTGGGCATGCATGCCGAGCTTCCCGGCCGGGGTCACGCCGAAACCGGCACGGGTCCGCCAGGCGAGGCCCGCCGTCGCCGGCGTTCCCGGCTCCCCCACGGCCTCCACAGTGATGGTGCGTTCGACGCCGGCCAGGCGCCGCAGCTGTTCGGCCAGCACCTCGCCCTTGAGGCTGCGCTGGCGTTCAAGTGACATGTGGCCCAGTTCCGCCCCGCCAACGGGCGGGTGGCGGTGGGACCAGGAGCGCTGCGAATCCGCAAGGTCCCAGAAATGCTCCACCCGGTCCGGGGAGGCTTCCAGGACCTCCACCACGTCGGCCCGCCAAAACTTGGCCTCCGGGCCCGACTCGGTGAGGCGGACGCGGACCCTTTCGCCGGGGATGCCGTGCCGGACAAACACCACACGCCCCTCGTGCCGGGCAACGCAGTGCCCGCCGTGCGCCACCGGGCCGACGTCGACCACAAGGTCGGTGGGGGCGTGGGTCTGGGTGTCGGGGCTCATTGGGTATCCTGCAGTCTCTTTGCTTCCTCGGACGATTTGAGTTGCCACGGCACGCTCGCCACCATGACGCCGGGCTCAAAATGCAGCCGCGTCTTGATCCGCAGCGCGGTCTGGTTGTGTACCAGCTGCTCCCACCACTTGCCCACCACGTACTCGGGGATGTAGACCACGATCAGGTCGCGCGGCGAGTCCCGCCGCATGTTCTTGATGTACTCCATGATGGGTGTCACCGTTTCGCGGAACGGGCTGGCCAGCACCGTCAGCGGTACCGGAATTTCGAGCTTCTCCCAGTCCGCGATGGTCTGCTCAGTTTCCTCGGAGCTGATGTCCACCGTGATGGCGTCCAGCCGGGAAGGGCGCGAGGCGCGGGCGTAGGCCAACGCACGCAGCACGGGTTTGCGGACGTGGGAGACCAGCAGCACGGCGTGCACACGGGTGGGCAGGGCCCGCGGCGAGGAGTCCTCATCCACGGCCAGTTCCTTCGCAACATTGTCATAGTGCGCCCGGATGCTCCACATGATCAGGAACAGCACGAACATGGCCAGCAGCGCGATCCAGGCGCCCTGCAGGAACTTGGTGACCAGCACGATCACCAGGACAAGCGCCGTCATGCAGAAACCGATGGTGTTGATGAGGCGCGACTTGGCCATTTTCGCCTTCAGGGCCGGGTCCTTGGCAAGCTTCAGCTCGCGCCCCCAGTGCCGGATCATACCGAACTGGCTCACGGTGAACGAGATGAACACGCCCACAATGTAGAGCTGGATGAGTTTGGTGACGTCCCCGTTGAAGGCGATGATCAGCACGATGGCCCCGGCGGCCAGCGCCAGGACACCATTGCTGAAGGCGAGCCGGTCTCCGCGGGTGCGCAGCTGCCGCGGCAGGTAGCCGTCCTGGGCCAGGATCGAGCCGAGCACCGGGAAGCCGTTGAAGGCCGTGTTGGAGGCGAACACCAGGATCACCCCGGTAGCGGCAACCACGAGGAAGAAAAAGATGGAACCCTGGCCGAAAATGGTCTGTGCGATCTGGCTGATGGCCGGGCTCTGGATGTAGTCCTCCGGCAGCGGCTTGCCGTCCAGCAGGAATTCCGTCGCCGGATCCAGCACGATATGCACCTTGGTGGCGTTGGCGAGGTAGATGATGCCGGCCAGCATGGAAGCGGCGATGACGCCGAGCAGGAGCAGCGTGGTGGCGGCGTTTTTGCTCTTGGGTTTCTTGAAGTTCGGCACCCCGTTGCTGATGGCCTCGATACCGGTCAACGCTGCGGCGCCCGATGAGAAGGCACGCAGCAGCAGGAACGCCCCCGCGAGACCAATCAGGCCTTCATCGAAGCCTTCCGCGGGGACAATTTCGAACGCCGCGGACGGCGCCTCGGCCAGCTGGCCGGTGACCGCCTGGAAGACGCCGACGGCCGTCATGCCGAGGATGGAGGCCATGAAAATGTACGTCGGGACCGCGAAGACGCTGCCGGCCTCTTTGATCCCGCGCAGGTTCACCAGGGCCAGGAGGACGACGCCGATCGTGGCGATGGCAGCCTGCTGGCCGTGCAGCGCGGGGACGGCTGTGGTGAGGTAGGTGGCGGCCGAGGACATCGACACCGCGACGGTCAGGACGTAGTCCACGAGCAGCGCGGCAGCCACCGTAAGCCCGGCGTACTTGCCGAGGTTCACGTTGGCGATCTCGTAGTCGCCGCCGCCGGAGGGGTACGCGTGGACGTTTTGCCGGTAGGACGCGACGACGGTGAGCAGCACCACCATGACGGCCAGCCCCACCCAGGGTGAGAACGCCACGGCACTGACGCCGGAGAGAGCCAGCGTCAGCAGGATTTCGTCCGGCGCATACGCCACGGAGGACAGAGCGTCGGAGGCGAAGATGGGAAGCGCGATCCGCTTCGGAAGCAGCGTGTGGGCCAGGTTGTCGTTCCGGAAGGGTTTACCGACCAGGACCCGCTTCACGGCATTGAATATTGTTGGCACCACCCAAAACTAGTCTGATTCAGTCGCGATGTCATGACGGGGCCCGTCCCCGGCCGCGCGGGCCGCCGTGGCCGGTAGAGTTTTACGCAGCAACAGACACCAAAGCTTTAAGGAGGCACGTGTGGCGCACTTCGTGATCATGGGATGTGGCCGCGTGGGAGCCACCCTGGCGCACACGCTGGAGGACGCCGGGCATTCGGTGGCGATCATCGACCAGGACGACCGCGCCTTCCGGCGGCTCCGCACGGGTTTCACCGGCCGCAAGGTCACCGGCGTCGGCTTCGACCGGGAGACTCTCAAGCAGGCCGGCGTCGCGGAAGCCTATGCCTTCGCCGCCGTCTCCAGCGGCGACAATTCCAACATCCTTGCCACCCGGGTTGCCCGGGAAACCTTCCACGTCCCCCACGTCGTCGCCAGGATCTACGATCCGGGCCGCGCTGAAATCTACCAGCGGCTCGGCATCCCCACGGTTGCGGCCGTGCGTTGGAGTGCGGACCAGGTGCTCCGCCGGATCCTGCCGGAGCAGCACATCGCCGGCGATTTCCGTGATCCCTCCGGCCGGCTGGTATTGGCCGAGGTGGACCTGGATCCGGACTGGATCGGCCACCCGGTGACCTCGGTTGAAAAGGCCGCAGGCATCCGTGTCGCCTACCTGACCCGCTTCGGTGAGGGCATGCTGCCCGTGGCCGGCACCCTGTACCAGGACGGCGACACCGTCCACGCCATGATGAGCGTGGACCGCGGCACCGAAGTTGCCCACATTCTTGCCAAGTCCCCCGCCAAGGAGTCCTAAGTGAAAGTCGTCATCGTCGGGGCGGGAAGCGTCGGTTCCTCGATCGCCCGTGAGCTGCTGGCCCACAAACACGAAATCCTGCTGATCGACCTCAAGCCGGAGGTGATCGGTCGCAGCGGCCTCCGCGGCGCCCGCTGGCTTGTCGGGGATGCCTGCGAACTCAGCACGCTGAAAGAGGCGAAACTGGAAGATGCCGACGTCGTGGTCTCCGCCAGTGGCGACGACAAAGTCAACCTCGTCGTCTCGCTGCTGGCGAAAACCGAGTTCGGCGTCGGGCGGACGGTGGGCCGGGTCAACAACCCCAAGAACGACTGGATGTTCGATGATTCCTGGGGCGTCGACGTCGCGGTCAACACTCCTCAGCTTATGACGGCGCTCGTCGAGGAAGCCGTGGAGATCGGTGACCTGGTCCGGCTGCTGACCCTGCAGACGGGAGTGTCATCGCTGGTCGAGTTCACGGTCCCCCACGATTCGCACGTGATCGGGCTGACCGTCGGCGACATCGTGTGGCCGGAGGACTCCACCCTGGTTGCCATCCTGCGGGACCAGGCACCGATCACTCCGAGCCGGGATGACGTGATCGACGGCGGCGACGAGCTGTTCTTCGTCACCACCATCGTGGCCGAGGACGAGCTGCGCGCGCTCCTTGCCCCCGAGTCCCAGATCGACGAACCGGACGGCGAAGGGCAGCACCCGGTCACCTCGGACCGGCACGGCCAAGGGAACGGACCGTCCGAGAACGACGGCTTCGACGGCTAGGGCTGCGAGCTGCCAGCAGCCGTTGAGCTATCAGCAGTCGTTGAGCTATCAGCAGCCGTTGAGCTATCAGAACGAGTCGTTGTGACGGCTGGGAACACCCCTAACTGATAGCTCAACGGAGCCGTAGTCCTACTTTGCTTCCGCATCAACGGGGGCCGGCGCCGGGCGGGTCAGCAGCCACGCGACCCAGATGCCGAGAATGTACAGCGGGGCCCCCATCAGGAGCCGCATCGTGGCCAGTCCCGCGAGGCCGGCCTCCCCCATGAAGTAGAGCGGCACCTGGACCAGAAGCCGCAGGGCCAGCACGGAGACAATCACCCAGGTGCCGATCCGGTAAGCCTTCACCCGGGCCGGGTGCTTGCGCCATTCCAGGCCTTCGTTCCGGATGAATCCGAAGAGCAGTCCGGCAAAGGGCCACCGGACGGCAATCGAGACGGACATCGCCAGGATGTACGCGGTGTTGGTGAAGAAGCCCAGGACGTAGAAGTCTTCTGCCTTACCGGTGGAATTGGCGAGCCAGGCGGAGAGACCGACGCCGACGACGCCCGCCAGGGCCTGCGTCAGCGGCTTGCGCTGCACCAGCCTGGCGGCGGTAAACGCCGCGGCGACCGCCAGCGAGGAGATCAGCGCCAGGGGAAGCCCGCGCGTGATGGTGAAGGCAATAAGGAAGACCAGTCCCGGCAGGATACTCTCGGCGATGCCCTGGATCCCGCCGGCGCTCTTTAGCACGTCGATGTTGCCGTTGCCCGAACGGTGCAGCCCGGCCTTCGCCGCGTACCCTTCGGCGAGCTGCGCCACCGTGGGCTGGACTTCCGTGGGCTGGACTTCCGCGGGCTGGACTTCCGCGGGCTGGACTTCCACCTGCTGGTCAAGTCCGGGCCCGGGCTTCCCGGGTTTCTCTGGCTTCTCGGGCTTTTCGGGCACGGTCATTGCTCCTCCTGGCCGGAGAGTATTTCGTAGCGGGGGTTGAACATGGTGGGCAGGCCGTCACGCACAGTGACCATGCCCTCGAGCCGGAGTTCCGAGCCGGCGTCCACCCCGGGAATGCGGCGGCGCCCCAGCCAGACGACGCGGAGCCTGTCCTTGGGGACGGTTCCGCGGCGGCGCCGGGGGGCGGCTGCCGCGGACGCGTCGGCGGGCTGTGACGCGTCGGCGGCTGCCGTCACGGCCCTGGCCCAGCGTGCCGTGGCCGGCGGCTGGCCGTGGTCGACCACGATGGCGGTGAAAGCGGCCACTTGGCTGGCCGGCGCAAAGGTGACGGCCTCGATGAAGCCATGGCACAGCACACGGCCGCGGTCCGGCAAGCCTCGGACGGACACGGAGGTGGCTGGATCCTCGCGGGGGGTGTCAGCCAATCTGGGTAGTCTCCGGTCCTCGTTCGGGCTGGTCCAGGTCAGGGGCGGACTGGGGCGCCGGTGTGGCGTTTTCCTTGGGCAGGCGGAGCTGCAGCAGGTCGCGGGGCGGCATGGGGTTCTCGCCCCGGACCACGACGATCCGGCGGAACAGCCCTTCAAGTCCGGCGGCAGCGTCGCGGTCCACTGCGGCCTCGCCGCCCAGGACACCACGGAGGAACCAGCGCGGGCCGTCGCAGCCGATGAAGCGGGCCACGCGGTAGCCGTGGCTTGCGTCCGCGCCGCCGGCCGGCAGCTTGGCGAGGAGCTCTGTGCCGAAGCTGCCCTGGATCTCCTCGATCTGGCCGCCCTGGCTTCCCACCGATTGGCCGATCTGCTCGCGGATTTCATCCCACAAACCTTCCGAGCGCGGCGCTGCAAACGCCTGCAGCTGGAGGCTGGAACCTTCCAGATCCAGGGTGACGGCGACGACACGCTGCGTGGCCTCTTCGACCTCGAGCCGGAGCTGCAGGCCTTCGGCAGGCGCGATCAGGAGCGCTCCGAGATCGACGTAGCCGTCCTGGTCCTCGATTTCCGAGACATCGAAGGGACCCGTGGACCCACGGAGGGAGGGGCCGGCGGCCTCGGCGGAACCATCGGCGCGCACGTCAGCGCCCTCGCCGGGCACATCGGCGGCTGCCTCCGGGGCTTCGCCGGGCTCCGTCAGCTGTTCCTGCTTGGCTTTCCTGCCGCGCCCAAAAACCATGGGTTTGTCTCCTTTGTTGTGATCCTGTGCCCGCCGTACGGCACCGCCGCGGCAGTGCGTCCGTATGGCGTCTGCCGCCCTTAAGGGGGCAGCCGCCGGCCTAATATCTCGAAATTCCGATCAGAAAAACGGGGTCCCACACTTCACCTGGCTGGGGCGATCCGTCCCGGCCTCAGGCCTGCGGCGCCCCGAAGCCGCCGGTGGAGCCGAAGCCCCCGGCACCGCGGACAGAGCCGTCCAGCTCCTGGACCGGCACGAACCGGGCGTACTCCACGCGCTGGATAACCATTTGTGCAATTCTATCGCCGCGCCTGAGTTCAATCGCCTCGTGGCGGTCAGTGTTGAGCAGTGTCACCGCAATTTCTCCGCGGTAGCCCGCGTCGACGGTGCCCGGAGCATTTACCACCGTCAGTCCGTGCCTGGTGGCGAGGCCGGAGCGCGGATGGATGAGGGCCACGAACCCGTCCGGGAGCGCGATGGACACTCCGGTGGGCACCAGCCGCCGCTCCCCCGGTTCCAGCACCACATCTTCGCGGGCGCACAGGTCCGCCCCCGCGTCGCCGGGGTGCGCGTACGACGGCGGCTCCAGCCCGTCGTCGAGCATCTTCAGCTGCACGGTCAGAGTGGGGGTACCGTCCTGCCCTGCGCCACTTTCCGCTGGCTGGTCCGGGCGGCCTGTCACGGCGGTTTTTTCTTCAGTCACAGTTCCACACTCTAACGCCAGCACCGAAGATCGGCCTAGCGGTCATTTTAGCTAGTTCGTCGGGAGCTAGACGGAGCCTGGACCTATACGCGCCGCGGGATCAGCGGGGACATGCCCATTCTTCGCACCCGGGACTGGGCATAAAGACACTATGTCCATCCGCTGCCCCAGGCGCGGGACATGTCCCGTTGGGCCGGTGTCCAGTCCAGCGGGACATGCTCGTTCTTCGCACCCGGGACTGGGCATAGTGACATTATGTCCATCCGCTGGCCCCGGCGCGGGGCATGTCCCAGAGCCCAGCCACCGTGCCCAGACCGCCGACGAACTAACGAAAAGGCCGACTAGCCGCGGCCGGGACTGGGGCAGCCTGCCGGCGGCCAAGATGAAATAGCCCGGGAAAAGTGGAAAGCTGGGCACATGCCCGAATCCAGTGCAGCCGTGCCTGCCGCCAGTAACTCCCCCAGTGACGAAGCCGTCCTCTACAACGAGAAGCTCTGGCCGAACTTCTGGATCTGGCTGGTGTCCGCGGGATTCTCCGGCGCGGGAATCCTGGTGTTCGCCCCGATCAGCATGGAAGCCGCGTTCACGGCCGCCGCTGTGCTGTTCGTGATCATCGCCGTATTGCTGATTCTTTCGACACCGGCCATCACCGTGACTGCTTCAACGCTGCGCGTGGGCCGGGCCACGATCGAGCGCCGCTTCGTCGGCACCGCGGACGCCTTCCGCGGCAAGGAGGCGACGGCGGAGCGCGGCACCCGGCTTAATGGCCTCGCGTTCATGTGCATCCGGGGCTGGATCGATCCGGTGGTCCGCATCGAAATCACCGATCCGTCCGACCGCACGCCTTACTGGCTGACGTCCAGCCGGCACCCGGACCGGCTGGTCTCTGCGCTCCAGTCCTAGCTCTGCGCTCCAGTCCTGGCCCTGCCGGCCGGGACCGCCGTGCTAGCCCACGCAGTCCCGGCAGTACGTGAGGCCGTCTTTTTCGCGTGCGATCTGCGAACGGTGGCGGACCAGGAAACAGGAGGCACAGGTGAACTCATCTGCCTGGGCCGGCATGACCCGGACCAGCAGTTCCTCCCCGGACAAGTCTGCCCCGGGGAGTTCGTAGCCCTCCGCGAGGTCTGCTTCGTCGTCATCGACCACAGCCGCTGGCTTGTCCGAACGCCGCGTCTTCAGGGCCTCAATGGAGTCCTCGTTGAGGTCTTCTTCGGTTTTGCGCGGCGCATCGTAGTCTGTCGCCATTGTTTGTTGCTCACACTCCGCATTCGTTCGGTTGGCTCGCTGCTCCGGGGTGGTCCCGCCGGGCTGCTGGCCCGTCAGTTCCCGGGGCCGGCTCACCGATGCCAACGCCGGCCACGCGGTTTTTGTGCCCGACGTCGGGTCATCTTTGCTTAAGCGGCAGCTGAAAGCCAGAGACCGCGGGCCGCTTACGACGCCGGCTGCCGGGGACAGCCCGTGAATCGGCGGAAAATCCGCGTGGCAACGCCTGAAATGTAGCGCAAATTCGCGGAAAACGACGGCGCGCCCTCCGTCCTCACCGGATTTTCCCCCGATCGGTGGCAGAGTTTCGATTGTTAGTAATGCCAGGGTGGAGGATTTGTATGCAGGATCTACGGCTTGTAGGCGTCCATGACGTCGGGGAGCATCTCCTGTTGAGCGGCAGCGGCGGCGAGATGTTCCGGCTGCCAATCGATGAAGCACTTCGAGTCGCAGCCAACCGGACGTCCGCGAAGGCGGCTCCCAGTGCGGGCGCCGTTCCTATTGCCATGTCGCCGCGCGATATCCAGTCCCGGATACGCAGCGGAGCGACGGCGGCTGAGGTGGCGGAACTTTCGGGCATTCCGCTCGCGAAGGTGGAACGCTATGAGGGTCCCGTGCTTGCCGAGCGCGAACATGTCGCCCAGCAGGCCCGCAAGGTAGAAGTAGCTTCCCCGGCCCCCGGCCACGACGTCTACCGCTCAGTTTTCGGGGACAGCCCTGCCTCCCTCGGCGAAATGGTGACTCACCGGCTGAGCGCGCACGGCATTGAAGCCTCCACCGTTGAGTGGGACTCCTGGCGGCGCCAGGACGGCAACTGGAACGTGGTGGCCCGTTTCGAAACGAAGTCCGGCGGAGCGTCCGGTATCGGCGAAGAGCCGCCGGCCATGTGGACCTTCAGCCCCACCCGGAAGTCCCTGCAGAACGCCAACCGCTGGGCCCAGCAGCTCAGTGAACTAGAACCCCTCGACGGCCCGGTCCCGGCGCGTCGGCTCTCGGCGGTCTCGGACCGGCCCTTTGATTTTGAAACCGACGCCGACGTCGCCGCCCGGACCGCGACCGCCCATCTGCAGGTCCAGCAGCTTCAGCTGCAGAAGGACAAGGAGTCGGACGGGCTGCTCGACATGCTGCGCTCCCGCCGCGGTCAGCGCCTTGGTGTGGACGAAGACGCCGACGATGCCCTCGCCCTGCTGATGACCAACGGTGTACCGGCGGCCCACCCGCGGCCGTCCGAAGTGGCTGCCGAACCGGACGAGTCAGCTCCGGAGGCTTCGGGCGCCGTCGAGGCGAAGCAGGCTGAGGGCACGGCGCAGGACACTGCGCCACGCCCGGACACCGACCCCTGGGAGCGGCGCCGTGACGGCCGGCCTTCCATGCTGTCCCGGCTCACCCTCGCCCCCCGGCATCAGGATGACGACGCCCTTAAGCTGCATGACGGCGTCAGCACCGATACCCGGGAGATTACCATCGTGGCCTCGCAGCTGCGGCCCGTTGGGCAGCAGGGACCCACCGCGAGCCCCGGACTGGACGAGCTCCTCGGCGGCGGGTCGTCCCGCCGCCAGCACCGCGACACGCCGGCGGTTGCCCGCCCCGAGCGCGAGTCCGCGGAACCCGAGCGCCAGCCGGCCAAGCCCAAGCGATCCAGCGTACCCAGCTGGGACGAGATTGTCTTCGGAGCCCGCGGGGACTAGCAGCCTGTTTTCGCTGGCCCCTCGGCGGTCCCGGTCCAAAGGTGTGTGGGACGGCCTGGCCCAAGGACTGGCCCCCGCCGGTGCCAGCGGCACCGGACTCTCCGCCGTCGCCTAGGCCGTGGCCCTGGGCGCTTTCCTGCCGTCGGCACGGAAGCACAACAGCGGGACTTCACGCTCGGCCTTGGTCAGGGACCCGTGCTGGCCCACCACCTCCATGGCCGTCGGACGCACCCGGCGGGTGTCATAGAATGCCAGGGCATCCCGGACGGCAATCATGACGTCACCGATCCGCGGCACAACTTCCGCGCGGACCTCACCGAACAGCCCGGCGGCAATTGCCTGTTCCCGGGTGAAAGCCCAGATCCGGTCACCGAAGCGGGACCGCCAGGCATCTATCAGCTGCGCGCGTCCGGCGTCGTCTCGTCCCGCTTCGAGGTAAAGGTGGACCATCCGCGGTTCCCCCGCGGTGTGCCGGACCCCGGCCACGAGGGCTGGTTCGGCCGAGTAGTCGATCCGCTGGGATTCGGGCACATCGAGCATGCCGTGGTCCCCCGTGAGCAGCACCGTGGTGCCGGCCGGCAGGGTGGCACTCAGCCGCTTCACGGTGGCGTCGAGTTCTTCGAGCTGGTGCTCCCATTGCGGTGACTGGCAGCCGTGGCGGTGCCCGGCCTTGTCGAGTTCGTTGACGTAGAAATACATCAGCGACTTTGTTGCACCGGCCATCGCGTCGGCGGCCGCCGCGGTCCTGGCATGCGAAGTGGTCGCGGTGACGAAGCGGCCGCCCCGCAGCGCGGCCTGGGTCATGGCCGAATTGCTGAACTGGGGCAGGCTGACGGTGCTGACGTCGGCATACCCGGCGGCGCGCTCGAACACGGTGGGGAACGGCTGCCAGCGCTGGGGATCCACGCCGGCGTCCCAGCCGCCGAGCATGTTGACCACCCGGTCCTGGTCCGGGTCCAGGACGTCGTAGCCCACCATGCCGTGTTGCCCGGCAGGGAGGCCGGTACCGAAGCTGGCGAGGGAGGCGGCGGTCGTGGAGGGAAACGCGGAATCAAGGACCACCGGCACCTGGCCCTGGCCTGCCTGCACGACGGAGCGCAGGAAGGGGGTGTGCGCCGATTTCTGCTTCAGCAGGTTCCGGCCCAGCCCATCGGCGAGCACCACGCAGACACGTTTGGCCGCGGGCAGCTTCAGCCGGTTCTCGAAGCCCGGGACGCCGAGGCTGGCCGCGGCACTGGTGAGCACCTCGGCGATGGAACGGCTGCCGAAGGCCGGGGCGGCGGGCAGCGGCGTGGTGGGGGCGGTTGGGGCAGCGAGCGGTTCGGGCATACGGACCGGCGCCATCTCAGCGCTGGTGGCCGCGGCTGAGGCGGTTCCCGAAGACACCCATCCGGGCGCGGGGCGGCAGCCCGGGGCCCGTGTGCGGCACGGGGGCGGAGGATCCGGTATTCACGGCCCGGAGGGCGCGGGCGAAGAGCTTGGCGTCCTGGACGGCCTGCAGCCCGTCCGCTTCGGCGCTGATCCGGAGCACAATGTCCTCCTGCGCGATGGTACCGCTGTAGCCGTGGTCGGCCTCGCACTGCGGATCGCCGCAGCTGACCGGGCCCATGTCCAGGCGCTGGCCGCCGGACCAGGCGATGGACAGCGTCAGTTCACGGACCGGGTCCGAGGCCTTGTAGTCCTGCGGCTGGGCGTAAACGTAGCTGAGCACCACGGAGCGGATCTGCGTCACGGGGACGGATTCCGTGGACACTTGCGCGACGGTCTGCTCCCCTGCCTCGTCGAGCTGCTGGTCATCCACATGGGTGATGACCAGCATGTCCTCGGTCAGCACCAGCACGGTGATGTGGCGGCGGACCTCGGCGCGGTCGAAGTGCGTCTCGAGATGAACGAGGTGGGCCACGCAGTCGCGGCCGTCCAGGGCGTCGGCGACGACGTCGGCTACGAGGCGGGGGTAGAAACCGGCCTGCTGGAGGGCCCCTTCCAGGCTGTGACCGTGCGCACTGTGATCGTGCAGGCCGTGGTGGTGCATGCCCAGGGCGGTGACGGGCGCCTGGGGCTTGGGTGTCGGAGACGGAAAGCTCATGGTCTCCATTTTCACAGATCGGCCGGGGACATGCTAACGCCGGCGGACGGTGACGGCCGACGGCGGGTCCCCGTCGGGGAGCCGGCCGGGTCCCCGACGGCGGTCCCTGCTGGGCGTTCCGCTAGCTCCGCATCGCGCGGCGGGCGCTGTCGGTGCGCTGGGCGGCGTTGGCGATCCTGACGTCGGCCGCGAGGATTGACACGCCGTCGGGTCCGGCAAGGACGGGGTTGAACTCCACCAGGGCGATCTCAGGATGGTTGTCCTTGAGCCTGGTCAGCCGGGCCGCAAGGTCCTCCAGTGCGGCGGCGTCCACAGCCGGCAGCCCCTGGTAACCGAAGAGCTTCCGTGAGGCCCGGGGCGCGCGGATGAGGTCGTGGACATCGGAACCGGACAGCGGCGGAACCCGGTGGGCCCAGTCGTCCAGCAGGTTGACCGCGTCCCCGGCCAGGCCAAAAGAGACCACCGGGCCCAGCAGCGGGTCCTCGACGGCGCGGAAAGTGCACGCCTGCCCCACCGGCATCATGGTCTGCACTTCCAGCGACGGCGAGCCGTAGCGTTCCAGCGACTTGCGCATTTCGAGCACATTCCGGCGCAGCGCATCCGCGTCCTGGATGTCCAGCCGCACCCCGCCGAGGTCCAGGCGGTGCCGCAGCGCGGGGTCGGTGGTTTTCAAGGCCACCGGCCAGCCGAGCCGGCCTGCGGCTGCTACCGCTTCCTCGACGGTCTCGAAGCCTTCGGAGGGGATCACCCGGATGCCGTAACGGGCCAGCAGCCTCGAGGCCGCCGCCTGGTCCAGCCGGACCAGGTGCTCGCCGCCCACATGCTCCAGCAGGCTTTCGAGGTCGGTATGGGTGCCGTCGGGGTCGCAGCCAACGGGCTCCACGAAGAGGCCCTGGTCCCGGTTCAGCCACTGGGCGTACCGGACGACGGCGCCGAGCGCGGCCACGGCGGCGCCCGGGTTGGAGTAGCAGGGCACGGCCGTCGGGCCCGCTTCGCTGCCGACCATGCCTTCCACATAGATGGAGGGGTCAAGGAGCCCGCTGAAGGCTGCAACCACGGGTTTTCCGGCGGCTACGGAGCACTCGGCGAGGACCGCGGCGATCTTTTCCACCGTGAGGCCGTGCGCGGGCAGAAGCGCCACCACCACTGCGTGCACGGTGTGGGTGGCCAGCGTTTCCTGGAGGCTGCGCCGCAGGGCCGGCAGTGCCACCGACATACCGGCATCAAGGTCGACGTCGGTGACAATCCGCTCCACACCGAGCCCCTGCTTGGCGGCGCTGTCCGCGACGACCTTCCCGAGTGCCCGGGAGTTGCTGAAGACGGCGAGCCCCGGCCCGTTGGGCAGCGGCTGGCTGGAGACGATCTGGGCGACGTCCATCAGCTGCTCGATCGTCTCGACCCGGATCACGCCGGCCTGGCGCATCATGGCGTCGAGGGCCTCCGGCGGCGCCTGGGTGGTGCGCACGGCGTGGCCGGGCGGCAGCCCCAGTCCCATGGCGTCGGACTTGGCCACAATGACAGGTTTGGTCCGGGCCAGCCGGCGTGCCAGCCGGGAGAACTTGCGCGGATTGCCGATCGATTCGAGGTAGAGGCCGACGGCGGTGGTGTCGGCGTCGTCCTCCCAGAACTGCATCATGTCGTTGCCGGAGACGTCGGCGCGGTTGCCGGCGGAGAGGAAGGTGGAGATACCCACGCGGCGGCGGCTGGAGGAAGCATAGAGGGAGACGCCGATCGCCGCCGACTGGCTGAACAGGCCCAGGCCGCCGCGGCGCGCCAGCGAGGGTGCCATCGAAGCGTTGAGGGACACGCCCGGGTGGGAGTTCATGATGCCCAGGGAGGCCGGGCCGATCACGCGCATGCCGTTGGCGCGGGCCTGCCGGACCAGCTCCCGCTGCCGGGCGAGCCCGCGTTCGCCGTCGTCGTCGTACCCTGCAGTGGCCACGACGATCCCCTTGACCCCGGCGGCGCCGCATTCCTGAACCACCTTGGGGACCTCGGCGTACGGGACGGCGATGATCGCGAGCTTGACCGGGCCCGGGACCTCGGAGAGCCGGGCGAAGGAGAGCATCCCGGCGAGCTCGAGGGCCTCCGGGTTGATCGCGTAGACCGGGCCGGTGAAACCGCCTTCGATGATGTGCTCGAGCAGCTGGTAGCCGATGGTGCCCCATTTGCGGCTGGCGCCGATCACGGCCACGGAGGACGGGGCGAGCAGTTCCTGGATGCTGCGGGCCTCGGCGCGGTGTTCGCGGGACTCCATCACGGCGCGGGATTTGTCGGTGGGGTCGATGTTGAACTCGAGGCTGACAATGCCGTCGTCGAAGTGGCGTTTGACGTCGTAACCGGCGTCGGAGAACACCATCAGCATCTTGCGGTTCTCCGGCAGGACCTCGGCGCTGAACGTCCGGATGCCGTGCTCGCGGGCGGCGGCGGCGAGGTGCTCGAGCAGGATGGAGCCGATGCCGCGGCCCTGGTGGGCGTCCGCGATGTTGAACGCGACTTCGGCTTCCCTGGGATCGTCGAGCCGGTCGTAGCGGCCGATCCCCATGATCTCCCCGCCGATGGTGATCACCAGGGCCACCCGGTCCCGGTAGTCCACCTCGGTGAAACGCTTGAGTTCCTTGGCGGAGAGCCTGGACTTGAACGCGAAGAAGCGCATGTAGATGGACTTCTGCGACTGGCCTACATGGAAGGCCTGCACGGCGTCTGCGTCGGACGGGTGGATGGGGCGCAGATGCGCCGTCCCGCCGTCCCGCAGGACTACATCGGCTTCCCAATATTCCGGATATACGCCGTCCGCGGGCTGATCCACCATAGGCTTAGCCTAGTCATAAACCCGCGCAGCACCGCTCAGCACCCGCAGAAGGACCCACCAGCCTCATGGCACGCCGCCCAACCACGCCCCCGGCAGGGGAAGCCGACCACGATTCCGCAGGAATATTCATCGAGAACATCGTCGACATCGACGTCACGTCCGAGATGGAAGGATCGTTCCTCGAGTACGCCTATTCGGTGATCTATTCCCGGGCCCTTCCGGATGCCCGCGACGGCCTGAAGCCCGTGCAGCGGCGCATCCTGTACATGATGAGCGAGATGGGCCTGCGCCCGGACCGCGGCCACGTCAAGAGCGCCCGTGTGGTGGGCGAGGTCATGGGCAAGCTGCACCCGCACGGTGACACCGCGATCTACGACGCCATGGTGCGCATGGCGCAGGACTTTTCGCTGCGGCTGCCGCTGATCGACGGCCACGGCAACTTCGGCTCGCTCGACGACGGCCCGGCGGCCCCGCGGTACACCGAGGCCCGCCTGGCGGCGGCGGCCCTGACCCTGACGGACCACCTCGACGAGGACGTGGTCGATTTCGTCCCCAACTACGACAACCAGCTCACCCAGCCCGAGGTGCTGCCGGCTGCGTTCCCGAACCTCCTGGTCAACGGCGCCACCGGCATCGCCGTCGGCATGGCCACCAACATGGCCCCGCACAACCTGGTGGAAGTGATCGCCGCGGCCCGGCACCTGATAGATCATCCGGACGCCACGCTCGAGGACATCATGAAGTTCGTCCCCGGCCCGGACCTGCCCACGGGCGGCCGGATCGTGGGACTGGACGGCATCCGGGACGCCTACGCCACCGGGCGCGGTTCCTTCAAGACCCGCGCAAAGGTGGAGATCGAGCAGCTCTCGGCGCGCCGTACCGGGCTGGTGGTCACGGAACTGCCGTACATGGTGGGCCCGGAAAAGGTGATCGAGAAGATCAAGGACGCCGTCAACGGCAAGAAGCTCACCGGCATCAGTGACATCGTGGACCTCACGGACCGCAAGCACGGGCTGCGCCTGGTCATCGAGCTCAAAAACGGTTTCAACCCCACCGCCGTGCTCCAGCAGCTGTACCGTTACTCGCCGATGGAGGATTCCTTCGGCATCAACAACGTCACCCTCGTGGACGGCCAGCCGCAGACCCTTGGGCTGCTGCAGCTGCTCACCGTCTACGTGGAGCACCGCATCACCGTGGTCCGGCGCCGCACTGCCTTCCGGCTCGGCAAGAAGAAGGACCGGCTGCACCTGGTCGAGGGCCTCCTCATCGCCATTGTGGACATCGACGAGGTCATCCAGATCATCCGTTCCTCGGACGAGGTGGCCGCGGCCAGAACCCGGCTGATGTCCATCTACGACCTCACCGAAATCCAGGCCAACTACATTCTGGAGCTCCGGCTCCGGCAGCTGACCAAGTACTCCCGGATAGAACTCGAAAAAGAGCAGGACGAACTGCGCCGGGAAATCGCCGAACTCGAAGCCATCCTCGGCTCCAGCGAGCGGCTCCGCGCCCTGGTGTCCGCCGAGCTGGCCGAAATTGCGGAGAAATACGGCACCCCGCGCCGGACTGTGCTGCTCGAGTCCGAGGCCGTCTCCCCCACCGTCGCCGCAGCCCTGGCCGCTGCGCCGGGAGCCAGGGGCAAGGGCGCCCCGCTGGCGCTCGAGATCGCGGACGACCCCTGCTGGGCCGTCCTTACCGCGTCCGGGATGATCGCCCGCACCGCCAGCCAGGACAGCCTCGCAGAGTCCGGCCCGCGGAACCGGCACGATGTGTTCCGCTCCGTGATCAAAACGTCCGCGCGCGGCGAAATTGCCGCCGTCACGTCCCAGGGCCGCATGCTGCGCCTGCAGGTGATGGACATGCCCGTGCTGCCGCCGACCTCGGGTACGCCGAACCTGGCCGGCGGGGTTCCCGCCAAGGACTTCATCACCCTGCTCAAGGGCGAGTCGCTCGTCGCGTTCGCGCCGCTGGACGAGGTGCTGGCCATCGGCACGGCGCAGGGTGTGGTCAAGCGCGTCCAGCCGGACTACCCGTTGAACCGTGAGGACTGGGAGGTCATCGCACTCAAGGACAAGGACACCGTGATCGGCGTTTCCCCGGCAGGGTCCGACGACGTCGACCTCGTGTTCGTGACGCAGCAGGCGCAGCTGCTGCGCTTCGGCTCCGCCGCCGTCAGGCCGCAGGGCCGGACCGCCGGGGGCATGGCCGGCATCAAGCTGGGCGCCGGGGACACTGTGGTGTTTTTCGGCGCCGCCGGCGTTGCCGACGCGGCCGCCGTCGTTGTGACCATTGCGGGCACCGAGGGGGCGCTTCCGGGCACCGCTCCGGGGGCCGCCAAGGTCACCGCCTTTTCCGAGTATCCGGCGAAGGGCCGCGGCACGGCAGGGGTCCGGGCGCACCGCTTCCTGAAGGGCGAGGACACGTTGCTGCTCGCGTGGGCCGGCCACGGTCCGGCGAAGGCATCCTCGCTGGCCGGGGTGGCCCGCTCCCTGCCCGGCGAACACGGCCGCCGCGACGGGTCTGGGATTCCGCTCTCGCAGGCTATCGACGCGATCGGGCCGAGTATGGCGTGGGCCGCCGAACCGGTCCTGGAGACGGAAGACTAAGGTTTCGCTGGGGCTACGGCGGCGGGCCCGGCGCTGCGGTTCCGCCGGCGCCCGGACTCCTGTTCCGGCAGAGCACTCCGGGAGCCCCTGCAATCGTGCCGGGGTGTCGGCTCACGGCCTCCGGACTGCACGTCAAAGGTCATGGGGCCACCCATTCGCCACAAATGGCCGCTATGGGGCCCGCCGTTGCGGCCATCTGCGTCAAATGGCCGGCGCAAAGGCGCCCCGGCTCGTCAGTCTGGACGAGGGCACCGGCCTGCCAGTCGCACCACCGTGGGCCGCTGCACTACTTGTGAACAAGTCCAGATATCGGCCCCGCTTTATTGCTCTGGGGCAAGTGCGATGCATGCTTGACACGGCCCGTAAATGGAAGGACTTCCAATGCACATGGATTTTCAAGGACTACTTGGACAATGTGGTCACGTTGTCGGCCTCACCCCAGAGTTGTTTGCGGAGTACTTCGATCCAGCCGTGGAACAGGAGTGCCCGGTTCCGGAGTGCCGAGCTAACTTTGATCTTTGGTCGTCTGTGAAGAGCTGTTTCGTCGGCGCGGGATCTACATTCAGCCTGCTGGCACCGCTGGGCGGCCGCACCACAATTGCGAGCGTTGAGATCATTGCTGGGCAGACCATGACACTCGATCTCGGGGCCTTCGGAATCACCCCCAATGACATTGTGAGAGGGGTTAGCCTGACCGGCACCGATGCCGGAACAGACGGCCTAATCGTTCCCGCGCTCATGTTCGGCAACCAGCCTAAACTTCCGTCCCACTTGCCTCACCAGCTTTACTTCTACGGCGTCCCACAAGGGCCCATGCCTCCCTCAAAGTCCTATTTTTCGGTTCATGTTCAATACTTGCCCGCGCAGGAAGAGCCACACCTGAATCTTCTTTCGGACGGTGCATTCGCACACGGAGACCACGACTATCGGCGTGGAATTATCGATGCTCACACCGCCGCCGACATAGCCTTACAGTTATTCATTTCGCGGTCGCTGAACCCTCTCACACCATATGACGAATCCCGGCTTGGATTCCTGGAAAAAGTGGCCGTGCTCGCCCTCACCCGCGCAGCCGCAGGTTTGTCGGCGCCCCCGGTATTGCTCCTGGAAGCGTTTCGAGGGCTTAACCGAAGTAGGAACCGTGCTGTTCACCCTTCGAAGGGCACGAACACGGTTGACGAGGAGATGGGTGCCGAATGCCTCACGGCATCCGTGTTCCTTATGCGATTCATTCATTCGGCGAGTCCGTGACCTGCTGCTGCGATGCCCTTCTGCCTGAAGTAGCGGGCGGCAGGTTGCGGCGCCCTCACACACAGCGCACCCATTCGCCACAGATGGCCGCCATGGGACCCGCCATTGCGGCCATCTGTGGCAAATGGCCGGCTTCGGCTCGCGTGCAGGTGCGGGATTTAGCGAAGCAACGGGTTCGGTGTGGACCGCATCCCCCGTCATCCTCGGCTGCACCGGGAGAATGCGCTTAGACTGCTCGCATGCCTATCATCCCGGATCTCAAGGATTGGACCTGGGTCCTGCAGCGGCCCTGCCCGGAGTGCGGTTTCGATGCCTCGGCGGCCACCCCCGCCACGGCGCCGGGGATCGTCGAAAGCATGCTCCCCCGCTGGCGGGCGGCGCTGAGGCGTCCGGACGTGGCGGAGCGCCCCGATGAGGACACCTGGTCGGTGCTTGAATACGCCAGCCACGTCCGCGACGTCTGCACCCTGTTCGACCACCGGCTTTCCCTGATGTCCACGGTGGACGACGCCCGCTTCGACGACTGGGACCAGGACCTCACGGCGGTCGAAAAGGACTATGCTAACGCCGACCCGGCCCAGGTCAGCACCGAACTGACCGCAGAGGGAGAGCAAATCGCCGCCGCCTTCGCCGGCGTTCCCGAGGAGGACTGGGGCCGCAAAGGTACCCGCAGCAACGGTTCGGAGTTCACCGTGCTGACCTTCGCGCAATACTTCGTGCACGACGTCGTCCATCACCTCCACGATGTGGACGGCTAGCGCGCGGACGGCGAGCATGTGCATGGCAAGCTACAGGTCCTTGTCCCAGACCATGCTGGTGCTGACGGCCACATAGCCCATCTTGGCGTAGAGGGCCAGGGCGCCGGTGGGGGTCTCCGAGTCGACGTCGAGCGATGCCTTGTCCATCCCTGCCGCGGCGAAGCGGCGCATCGCATCGGCAAGGAGAGCCTGCGCCACCCCGCGGCCGCGGAACTCGCGCTGCACGCCCAGCAGGTCCGTGTAGCCCTCGGCATATCCGCGCGACTCGGCGCTCCCCGCGTCGTGGCTGGCGAGCTGGTAGTCGGCCACCCGCCCGCTGGCCCGTTCCACGACGACGGCGCTCAGGTCCGGCCGGGCCAACGGATCATTCACCACGAAGCCCCAGCCCTCCTCGTTCCGGGGTTCGCTGCCCCAGTGGTCCCGGAAGGCCTCGTTGTGCGCCAGCTGCACCGGCTCGTGCAGCCGGGGCCCGAAGGTCACCAGTTCCAGCCCGCCGTCCAGCACCGCCTCGGGGAAGCCATCCTGCAGCGGGCGGTGCATCTCGTTGAAGTAGCGGACAATCCGGTTGCCGGCATCCCCGAACAGCGCCGCCTGGTGCGTGTGCTGCTGCTCCATATGGAGCCGCAACCTCGGCGCGGCTCCGGACCCTCCGTCGGCCCCCGCGTCTGCGTCCGCGGCGAATCGTTGCCGGGTCCGGGCCTCCATCCAGCCCAGCAACCCGGTGCCGATCCCGCTCCCCTGCCACCCGGGATCGACGCAGCCGAACCCGATCGCTTTCTCCCCCTCCGGGTTCCTGGTGATCCGGCCGCAGGCCCGGGCCACGCCCTCCGGGTCGAAGCCGAGGATGGTATTCGCGGCTGCCGGGTTCTTCTTTGACGCGAGGATCTGTTCCAGATCGGCGCGGCGCTCGAACCAGACGGGCCGTTCGACGGCGGCGGTCCGGGCGATCAGGGCGGCCCAGTCCGCCAGGTCCGCGGTCGCCGCGGCACGCCACTGAAGGCGGAGATCGAGACTAGTCAGGGGGCCAACGTCGGCATGTCCGTTCATGGCAACAGGCTAACGTCCGGCCGACCCCCGAACCAGCATCCGCGGTGCCTCCCGCGTTGGCTCCGTTGCCGGTGCCGGTGCCGCCGCCGTGCGCGCGGCCGCCGCGCGGTCCAGGTCCAGCCGGCTATCCGCCACCGCGATGTCCGCCGGGTTGTGGGTCACAAGAACAACGGTGCGGTTCCGCAGGCCGTGCCGCAGCTCGGCCAGCATTGCGCGGCCGGACTCCGCGTCCAGATGGGCCGTGGGTTCGTCCAGCAGGATCACGTCCGCGCCGGTCAGCAGCGTGCGGGCAACGGCAAGGCGCTGCCGTTCGCCGCCGCTGAGGAATGCCCCGCCCGGGCCGATCCGGGTGTCCAGCCCGTGCTCCAGCCGCCCGATCAGCGGCCCGAGGCCCACCGCGGCCAGGGCATCCTGCAATGACTGCTCCGCCTCTGCCCCGTTTACTCCCGCGTGGTCTGCCCCGTGTTCTGCCCCGCGTTGGCCTTCCGGACGACCCAGCAGCAGGTTGCCGCGGATGGTCGAGTCGAAGAGGTGCGCCTCCTGCGGGCACCACGCCGCCCGCCCGCCGAGCAGGATCTGCCCGCGTGCGGCCGGGAGGAAGCCCAGGATCACGGCGAGCAGGGTTGATTTGCCGGACCCGGAGGCTCCGGTGACCGCGAGCCAGCGCCCGGGTTCGGCGGCGGCGGACAACCCGGTAAAGACCGGCGGACCGCCGGGCCAGGCGGCCGCAAGATCCTGGAGTTCAATCCCGGGTTTGCCGCCCGGCCTCCCTGCCACCGGGACAAGACCGCCGTAATCTTCGGTGCCGGCCAGGACACCGGCTTCGCCGATACGCCGCAGCACGGCGCGCAGCGCCGGGTACTGCCGGACCGCCGTCGCCATCGCCGCGTACGGCTCCATGAGCGCGAGCTGCAGCAGCACAACGACGGCGACGGTCGCCGGCTCCACGGCTCCGCTGAGGGCCAGGGGCGCGGCCAGCACGGCGCTGGCCAGTGCAGCGGCCCCGCAGGCCAGCACGGTCAGCCCCTGGCCAAGTCCTTCGGCCCACGCGGACCGCTGGGAGGCCGCCGTCGCGGAACGGTCGGCCCGGGTGATCGCCGCGAGCACCGGGGCGGCGACGCCGTTGGCGTGGAGTTCGGCTCGGGCGTCCAGCGCGGCCGCGACCTGGCGGAGGACGCCGGAGCGCAGCCGCTGCTCGGTGCCGGCGGACATCCGGTCCGCCGCCAGTGCCAGGCCCGGGGCGGCCACGAGGCTCAGCAGTGCGGCCGCGATCACGGCCGGCAGCGCGGCCGGCAGCAGCAGCCCGATGCCGGTGATGGCGGCGGCCGCGACGGCTACGGCGGTCAGCGGCGGCAGCACCACGCGGGGCAGCAGTTCCCGCACGGTGTCGACGTCGTCCACCACGGTGCCCAGGACGTTGCCGCCCTGCAGGAGCCGCCGCAGCGAAAGTGCGCGGTGGCTCAGCGACTCCCAGAGCCGGCCGCGGAGCCTGGTCAGGGCGGCGAACACGGCATCGTGGAGCAGGAGCCGTTCGAGGTAGCGCAGGGCGGCCCGTCCGACGCCGAAGAAGCGCACACCCACAATCGCAGTGAGCAGGTAGAGGATGGGCGGCTGCTCGCTGGCGCGGATGATGAGCCAGCCGGAGAGCCCGGCCAGGGAGACGGCGAAGAGGGCCGCCAGCGCGCCGACGGCGCCAGCGGCGGCGAACCTGCCCGCGACGGGGGCCAGCAGCCGGCGGAGCCCGGCTGCCGTTGAACCGCGGGCCGCGCCGGTAGAGGGCTGTGGCTCCCGGGTGCCGGCTGCCACGGCTGGTGGCGTCAGGCTGGCTGCCGTGGAGGACGCTGCGGAGGCTGCCGCAAAGGACTCCGCGGCCGTATATACGGTGTCCGGCGGTGCTGTGGCGCCGACGGCCACCGTCACCAGTTCGTCCGCGAGTTCGCGGGTCTGCCGGTCGTGCGCCACGAGCAATACCGTGACCTTTCCGCGCAGTGCGGCGATGGCGCGGCTGACGACGGTGGCGGAGTCGCGGTCCAGGTGGGCGGTGGGTTCGTCGAGCAGCAGCACGGTGGCTCCGGCCTCGATCCGGGCCAGGCCCCGGGCCAGCGCCACGCGGCGCAGCTCCCCGGGGCTGAGTTCGGCCGGATGCTTCGCGGCGAGGTGCTCCGCGGCGCAGGCTGCCAGGCAGCGCAGGGCTGATTCGTCGGTCGCCCCGCCCGCTGCAGCTCCCAGATACAGCCGGAGCTCGTCCAGCACTGTCGGGGCGACCATCACGGGGTGCTGCGGCACCCAGGCGAGGTCCGCCGTCGTGAATCCTTCGAGGCGTCCGGTGGTGACTGTCCCGTTCCCCGTCCCGATGGTGCGGGCCAGAACGCCGAGGACGGTGCTCTTGCCGGCGCCGCTGGGCCCGGCCAGCGCCGTGATGCGGCCCGGGGCGGCGGTGAAGCTCAGCGGCCCCACGCCCGTCCCGGCCCGGCCGGCGTAGCGGACGGTCAGTCCGGCCACGGTGACGGCTGGCGGCCCTGCCCTCACCGTGGCCGGCCCGGGGGCGGCGGCAGCCACAGGAAGCAGCGGGGCGGCCTCAGGAGCCTCAAGGATGGCGGTGGTTTCGGCGAGCGCGGCACGGCCCTCGTCGCTGGCGTGGTGTGCGGTGCCCAGTTCCCGGAGGGGGAGGTAGCAGTCGGGGGCCAGGATCAGCGCCAGCAGCCCAGCTTCCAATGCCATGTCGCCGTGGACCAGCCGGACGCCGATGAACACCGCGACGATGGCGACGGAAAGGGTGGCGATGAGCTCCAGGGCAAGGGCCGAGAGGAACGCGGTGCGCAGCGTGCCCATGGTCCGGGTCCGGTATTCGTCCGAAATATCCTCGAGGGCTTTGCGCTGCGCGGTGGCGCGGCCCAGGCCCACCAGGACGGGGAGGCCCTTCGCGAGCTCCAGCATGTGGCCGGACAACCGGGACAGCGCCGATTGGGCTTCCCTGACCCGGTCATCGGTGTAGCGCCCGATCAGGATCATAAAGAGCGGCACCAGCGGCACGGTCAGCACAATCACGACGGCGCTGATCCAGTCCGCGAACAGGATCCGCGCGCCCAGCAGCAACGGGATCGCCGCGCAGTTCACCAGGGCGGGCAGGAACTGGGTGTAGTAGTTGTCCAGGGCGTCGAGTCCCCGGGTCGCCAGGATGGCGAGGCCGCCGTCGGAGGGGCCGGCGGAGCGGGTACCGTTGCGCAGGGCACGCTCCAGCAGCCGTGAGCGCAGTTCCTCTTTGACTCCCAGAGCGGCCCGGCACGACGCCACGGCCTGTGCCCAGACCGTCAGGGACCGCAGGGCTACCCCCGCGACTCCCCAGTACAGCTGCCCGCCCCAGGCAGGGTCACCGGCCATAAGACCCGCAAGCATGGACGCGACGGCCTGCCCCATCAGCACGAGGGACAGGGCTTTCAGTGCCGCGAGGAGGCCCAGCAGGTAGAGAGCGGCGCGGTTGGCGGGGCCCGTGGGGAATTGCGGTCTCATCGGCTGCTAATCCTTGGGCGCCAGGACTTTGGCGGCGATCGCGGGGAGGAAGCTGTGGGCCTCGGGGATGTGCGCATCGCTCACCCGGCGCCGGAACACCCAGTACGTCCACCCCTGGTAGGCGAGGACCAGCGGCAGCCCGATGCAGGCGACGATGCTCATCAGCCCCAGGGTGTAGTCCGAGGAGGAGGCGTTGGAGATGGTCAGGTTGAAGTCCGGGTTCAGCGTGGACGGCAGCACCACCGGGAACGCGGCGCCGAAGATCGAGGCGCTGCCGAGCAGCAGGAAAGCGCCCAGGGACAGGAACGCGCGGCCTTCGGCACCCGTGCGGGCGAAGATCCAGGCCAGGACCGCGGCTGCGACGGCGGCCACGACGGCCACCACGGTCCACGTCTCGCCGCTGAGCAGCTGCAGGCTCACCGCCCAGCCGGCGATCGGCAGCAGGAGCACGGGCAGGAGCCGGACGAACCACCGGCGCGCCCGGTGCCGGATATCGCCGTCGGTCTTCAGGGCCAGGAAAGCGAGGCCGTGCAGGAGCGAGAAGCCGACGACGGCGAGACCGCCGAGCACCGCGTAGGCGCTGAACCACGCGAACGGTCCGCCTTCGCGGTCACCGTTGGCGTTCAGCGGCAGTCCCGTCGTGGTGAGCGCCAGGGCGGCCCCGATGCCGAAGGCCGCGACGAGGGAGCCAAGGGAGATAGCCCAGTCCCAGCGGGCCCGCCACTGCGGATTGTCCACCTTGCCGCGGTATTCGAAGGCGACGGCGCGGAAGATGAGGGCCACGAGGACCAGCAGCAGCGGCAGGTACAGGGCGGAGAACAGGGAGGCGTACCAGAGCGGGAAGGCCGCAAAGGTGGCTCCGCCGGCGGTCAGGAGCCAGACTTCGTTGCCGTCCCAGACCGGGCCGATCGTGTTGAGCAGGACGCGGCGCTCCTTGTTGTTCCGGGCGAATCCCTTCATGAGCATGCCGACGCCCAGGTCAAAGCCCTCGAGAAAGAGATAGCCCGTCCAGAGCACTGCGATGGCGATGAACCAGATGGTCGGTAGCAGTTCCATGCTCAATATCCTCTGTCTCGTGGGTACGTTCCTGGGTGCGTTTGCTGGCGAACGCTTGCTGGCGAACGCTTGCGGGGTGCGCTTGCGGGGTGCGCTTGCTGGCGAACGCTTGCGGGGTGCGCTTGCTGGAGAACGCTTGCGGGGTGCGTCAGTAGGCGGGCGTCAGTAGGCGGGCGTCAGTAGGCGGGCGTCAGTAGGCGAAGGCCAGGACATCGTCGGCCCCGGGCTTGCCGGGACCACCGTCCTCGTTTTCGCCGGCGGGGGCGTGCACGAGTTCAGGCATGGCCGAGACGACGCCTCCCCTGATGTAAGTGACCAGCAGCTTGACCTCGACCACCAGGAGCACGGCGTACACGGCGGTCAGCACCACGAGGGAGGTGAGCAGCTCGCCGGCCGAGACGCCCGGGGAGACGGCCGCTGCGGTGAACATAAAGACCTGGTCGATTCCGCTGGGATCCGGGTTCGGCGCGACGACGAACGGCTGCCGGCCCATTTCGGTGAAGATCCAGCCGGCTGCGTTAGCCCCGAACGGGGCCATGATGCCGACCACGGCCAGCCGCATGAGTCCGCGGGAGGCCGGGACTGTTCCCTTGCGGGTGAGCCACAGCGCCACGAGCGAGGCGAACGCCGCGATTCCGCCGAAGCCGATCATCATCCGGAATCCCCAATAGGTAACTTCCATCACGGGGACGTACTGGATTTCCTGGCCTGCCCGGTCACCGTAGATCGGGTTGTCCGGCAAGTGGGTTCCGTAGTCTGCCTTGTACTGGTCCAGCAGGCTGTTCACGCCTTTGACCTCGGTGGTGAAGTCGCCTTTGGCCAGAAAGGACAGGATGCCGGGTACCTCGATCACGGCCACTACGTCGTCGCAGTTCCTGGACCCGATGTTGCCGATGCTGAGGATGGAGAAGCCGGTGCCGTCGTGGCAGGCTGCCTCGGCGGCGGCCATCTTCATGGGCTGCTGTTCGAACATGAGTTTGCCCTGCAGGTCTCCTGTGACGGCGGTGCCGGCGAAGGAGATCATCGCGACGACGGCGCCGATCCGCAGCGAGCGGATCCAGACGGCGTGGTCGGTCCGGTCCCGGCCCGGCGTAGCTGACTCGCCGGGGATGACCTTACCGTCGGGGCCGACGGTGTCGATGCCGTCGTGGCGCCGCCGCCAGAGGTGGTACCAGGCGATTCCCAGCAGGAAGGACCCGGCGACGGCGAGGGCGCCGAAGAGGGTGTGCGGGACGGCGACGAGGGCGGTGTTGTTGGTGAAGACGGCCCAGGCATCGGTCATGACCGGCCGGCCGTCTATCATCTCGACGCCGACAGGGTGCTGCATCCAGCTGTTGGCCACGATGATGAAGTAGGCGGAGAACACGGAGCCTACGACGGCTATCCAGAGGCAGGCCAAGTGGACGCCGGGCTTGAGCTGTTTCCAGCCGAAGATCCAGAGGCCCAGGAAGGTGGATTCCACGAAAAAGGCGAGGAGGGCCTCCATGGCCAGCGGCGCCCCGAACACGTCACCGACGAAGCGGCTGTACTCGCTCCAGGCCATGCCGAACTGGAACTCCTGCACGATTCCGGTGGCGACGCCCATGATGAAGTTAATCAGGAACAGCTTGCCCCAGAACTTGGTCATCCGGAGGTACTCCGGCTTGCCGGTGCGGTGCCAGAGCGTCTGGATCACGGCTACCACCAGGCCAAGGCCTATTGTGAGCGGCACCATCATGAAGTGATAGACGGTGGTGATTCCGAATTGCCACCGTGCGATTTCCAAGGCGTCCAAGGCAGTCCCTACTGTTGGCTGGCTGTTGGCTGGGCGAGTAATTTCTACGCTACGTAGAAACACTACTTCTACAGAGTGTAGAACAAATCAACGGCTCCCCGCACCCAGCGCCGCACGGTGGTGCACGGCGGTACACGGCCTGAAATTGAGGCGCCGCAACGCGCCGCAGTCGGCTTGTTCTACCTCATGTAGAAAATATGTGCAAAACGCGGTAAATTTGGAGTTGAAGTATTCACACACCATCCGGCACAACAGGTGAGCCGGGCGGCCCTCAAGAAGGACGTATGGAATGGCTAGCCTTGGTGAACTGGAACGGGCAGTGATGGATCTGCTCTGGGCGGGCCAGGAGGCTGCAACGGCCAACACCCTGCGGGACCTGCTGGCCCGGACTACCCGCCCCGCGGATGGCACCGCCGGCCATGAGGGCAAAGAACTCGCAGTCACCACGGTGCTTACCGTGCTGTCCCGCCTGGAGCGTAAGGGGTTGGTGGAGCGCGAACGCGGAACCCGGCCGCACCGTTACCAGTCCGTCTCCAGCCGCGAGGAGCACACCGCGGAACTGATGCACGAGGTGCTCGGATCCGCCCCGGACCGCGACGCCGTACTGGCACGGTTTATTGGTTCCGTCACCGACACCGAAGCCGAGACGCTGCGCAAACTGCTGGGCCTCAGCTAGCGCCCGATGTTCTGGACCTCATGGTTTCTGGCGGTCCTGGCGATAGCGCTGGCTTGGCCGGTCCCTATTGTCCTGTCCCGTGCCCGCTGGCCGGCCCGTTCCCCCTTCACCGCAATGCTGCTCTGGCAGGCCATCGCCCTGGCGGGAGGGCTGTCCATGATCGGCGCCATGCTTGTCTACGGGCTGGAGCCGATCGGTGGCAACCTGCTGGCCGGGCTCGGAGCCCTTGCCGGCATGGTGTTGCGGAATGAGCCCACCACAGCCCTCGGTTTCTGGCACGTCTTTGCACTTTCCGCCGCGGCACTCCTGACGGCGCACCTCGTGTTCACGTTGCTGTTAACCTATTACAAGATCCAGCGGCAGCGGCGGCGGCACCGGGAACTTCTGGAACTGCTCGCCTCCCCGTCCGCTGACGGCCCCCGGACCATGGTGCTCAACCTCGAGTCTCCCGTGGCATATTGTCTGCCGGGCGGCGCGCGCTCCGTTACGGTCCTCTCCGACGGGCTCCTGGCCGCGCTGGAACCCGCCGAGCTCCGGGCAGTGCTGATCCACGAGAACGCACACCTGAGCCAGCGCCACCATCTCCTGCTCTGGGCCTTCGCGGCCTGGCGCCAGGCGCTGCCGTGGCTGCCAACCACCCGGCTGGCGCAGGATGCGGTCAACTCGCTGATTGAAATGCTCGCGGACGACGTCGCGCTGAAGACGGAGAGCAAGTCCACCCTGATCAGGGCCATCGCGATCGTGGCCAGCGGCTCCTCCGGTGCCCTGGCCGGACGGATGGCGTTCGGCGAGGACGAACCGTCCGGTGACGATCCCGGCCAGCCAGGTGCCACCGGCGGGTCCGGCTCGGCGCGCACCACAGCCTCCCGGGTCAGCCGCCTGCTCTCCCCGCAGCCTCCTCTGCCGGAGCCGCTGCGGCTGGTTGTACTGGCGACCTGCCTGCTGCTCCTGGCCGTGCCGACGGCGCTGTTGATCGTTCCCGGGCTGCTCGGCTGAGAGGTACCAGCCCGGCCAGGCGTGAACCTGCCCGGTCAGGAATGAACCGGCCCCGTCAGGAATGAACCGGCCCGGTCAGGCGTCGATCCGCTCCCGGTCCAGGCCTGCGGCGCCGGCAATGATGAAGTCCTTGCGCGGCGCGACGTCGGAGCCCATCAGCAGGTCGAAGGTGTCCTCGGCCTGCTTGGCGTTTTCAATCCGGACCTTACGCAGCGTCCGGTGCCGCGGGTCCATCGTGGTCTCGGCCAACTGCTCCGCGTCCATCTCACCCAGGCCCTTGTACCGCTGGATTGGTTCCTTGTAGCGCTTGCCTTCTTTGGCGAGCCTGGCCAGCAGCACGTGAAGCTCCGCCTCGGAGTACGTGTAAATCATCTCGTTGGCCTTCTGCCCGGCGTTGATGACCTCCACCCGGTGCAGCGGCGGGACGGCGGCAAAGACACGGCCCCCGTCGATCATCGGGCGCATGTAGCGGAAGAACAGCGTCAGGAGCAGCGTCCGGATGTGGGCGCCGTCGACGTCGGCGTCGGTCATGAGGATAACTTTGCCGTAGCGGGCGGCCCCGATGTCGAAGCTCCGGCCGGAACCCGCGCCCACCACCTGGATGAGGGCGGCACATTCGGCGTTGGAGAGCATGTCGCCCACCGAGGCTTTTTGGACGTTGAGGATCTTGCCGCGGATAGGCAGCAGCGCCTGGAAGTCGGAGGACCGCGCAAGCTTGGCGGTGCCCAGCGCGGAGTCACCTTCGACGATGAACAGCTCGGACCGCGCGACGTCGTCCGTGCGGCAGTCCGCAAGCTTGGTGGGCATCGACGAGGTCTCCAGCGCATTCTTGCGGCGCTGAGTCTCCTTGTGCACCCGGGCCGAAATGCGGGACTTCATCTCGCTGACGACCTTTTCCAGCAGCAGAGCCGACTGGGCCTTGTCGTTGCGGTTCGCGGAGGTCAGTTTGGCGTTGATTTCCTGCTCCACCACCTTGGCCACGATCGCGCGGACGGCCGAGGTGCCGAGGATTTCCTTGGTCTGGCCCTCGAACTGGGGCTCGGCCAGGCGGACCGTGAGGACCGCGGTGAGCCCGGCGAAGATGTCGTCCTTTTCGATCTTGTCGCTGCCGGCCTTGAGTTTGCGGGCGTTCGCCTCGACCGCCTTACGGAACGTCTTGAGCAGCGCCTGTTCGAAACCGGACTGGTGGGTGCCGCCCTTGGGGGTCGAAATGATGTTCACGAAGCTGCGCACCGTGCTGTCGTATCCGATGCCCCAGCGCAGGGCGACGTCGACCTCGCAGTCACGCTCCACCTCCGCCAGCTGGCTGTGGCCTTTATCGTCGATGACCGGGACGGTTTCCTTGAATTTGCCGGCCCCATGCAGCCGCCAGATATCCGTGACGCCCGGATCGGCGGCGAGGAACTCGACGAACTCGGAGATGCCGCCGTCGTGGTGGAACACCTCTTCGTGCGGACCGGCCTCGCCAGGTGTGCCGGCAACCCGGCGGTCGTCCCGGACCGTCAGCCTGAGTCCGGGGACCAGGAAGGAGGTCTGCCGCGCGCGGGCGGCGAGTTCGTCGTAGGAGAATTTGGCGTCCGGGGTGAAGATCTGCCGGTCCGCCCAGTAGCGGATCCGGGTGCCCGTGACGCCGCGCTTGGCCTTGCCGATGACGTCAAGCACGGAGCCGTCGACGAAGGGCTCGAACACGGAGGCCGGGTCCGGCTTGGTGCCGGTGTCCTTGAAACGGCCCGGCTCGCCCCGGCGGAAGGACATCTTGTAGGTCTTGCTGCCGCGGTCCACTTCCACGTCCAGGCGCGCGGACAACGCGTTGACCACCGACGCGCCGACGCCGTGCAGGCCGCCCGAGGCAGTGTAGGAGCCGCCGCCGAACTTGCCGCCGGCGTGCAGCTTGGTAAAAACAACTTCGACGCCGCTCAGCCCGGTTTTCGGTTCCATGTCCACCGGCACGCCGCGGCCGTCGTCGTGGATCTCGACGGAATTATCCGAGTGCAGGATGATCCTGATGTCGTGGCCGAAACCGGCCAGGGCCTCGTCCACCGAGTTGTCGATGATCTCCCACAGGCAGTGCATGAGCCCGCGTGAGTCTGTGGAGCCGATGTACATGCCCGGGCGCTTGCGGACGGCCTCGAGGCCTTCCAGCACAGAGAGATGCCGGGCGGTGTAGTCAGAACTTGGTGCCACAGGTCGGCAACTCCTTCAGGAACGGGACGGTCAGGATGGACGCGCAGGGCGTCTTGGCGCCCCTCCTAGGGTAGTCGCCGCGCGGCGCCCTTCGGGGTTGCCACTCCCCTGCCCCCGGAGGCCACGAAACCCGTTATACAGACGTGATACGCGTACAGCGAAAGTCGGGCAAACTTGCGATGGTTTGGCTCCGAATGCTGGTTATATAGGTATACCGATCTACCAAGGAGGCCGAACATGACAACAGCAGTTGCGGACCGCACACTCACCACCGTTGACCGGTGCGATCGTTGCGGAGCACAGGCATATGTCCGGGTTGTTCTCGGCGCTTCCGGAGGTGAGCTTCTCTTCTGCGGCCACCACGCCCGCGCCGTGGAACCGACGCTGAGGCCGCTCAGCTCAGACTGGCACGACGAGACCAGCCGTCTTCAGGAAAAGACACCGGTTCCGGTCGACTAGACCATTCGCGTTCAGCCCAGCTGACCTGAAACCAAGCAGTCCAGGGCCCCTCCCTTCCGGAGGGGCCCTGGTTTTTAACCCGGCGCCCCTGAAACCAACAACGCGGGGTCACTTCGCGCCCATTCATCCGAAGATCATGGGCGGGATGTGACCCCGCGTTGGGTTAGTCCGGGCGATTAGTCCCGGCTTAGTCCAGGTAGTCGCGCAGGACCTGTGAGCGCGACGGGTGCCGCAGCTTGGACATGGTCTTGGATTCGATCTGGCGGATCCGCTCACGCGTCACGCCGTAGACCTTGCCGATTTCGTCTAAAGTCTTCGGCTGTCCGTCGGTCAGGCCGAACCGCATCGCCACAACACCCGCTTCGCGCTCGGAGAGCGTGTCCAGCACCGAGTGCAGCTGTTCCTGCAGGAGCGTGAAGCTCACGGCATCGGCCGGGACCACGGCTTCGGAGTCCTCGATGAGGTCCCCGAATTCGGAGTCGCCGTCCTCGCCCAGCGGTGTGTGCAGGGAGATCGGCTCGCGTCCGTACTTCTGGACCTCGACGACCTTCTCCGGCGTCATGTCCAGCTCGAGGGCCAGCTCTTCCGGGGTCGGTTCGCGGCCAAGGTCCTGCAGCATCTGGCGCTGCACGCGGGCCAGCTTGTTAATGACTTCCACCATGTGCACCGGGATACGGATGGTCCGGGCCTGGTCGGCCATGGCGCGGGTAATCGCCTGGCGGATCCACCAGGTGGCGTAGGTGGAGAACTTGAAGCCCTTGGTGTAGTCGAACTTCTCGACCGCACGGATCAGGCCCAGGTTGCCTTCCTGGATCAGGTCCAGGAACAGCATGCCGCGGCCGGTGTAACGCTTGGCCAGCGACACCACGAGGCGGAGGTTGGCCTCGAGCAGGTGGTTCTTGGCGCGTTTGCCGTCGTGGATGACGAACTCGAGCTCGCGTTTGAGCTTCGGATCCATGCTCCCGTCGTCGGCATTGATCTTCTCTTCGGCGAACAGGCCCGCCTCGATGCGCAGGGCGAGATCAACTTCCTGCTCGGCATTCAGCAGGGCGACCTTGCCGATCTGCTTCAGATAGTCCTTGACGGGGTCCGCGGTGGCGCCGGCGGACATGACCTGCTGCACGGGGGCGTCGTCGTCGTCGGCATCGGAGTAGACAAAGCCGGACCCGGTGGGGGCTGCGGCGGCCTTGGCCGGAATCTCTTCGCCGTCTTCGCCGATCTCGACGGCGGCTGCCTCGTCAAGGTCCACTTCGTTGTCGTCATCGGCGTCGCGGGCGGCTTTGCCGGCCGCCTGCGCCGCAGCCTTGGCGCCGGGCTTTGGCCCGCGTTTCTTGGGTTCAGGCCTGGCGGCTGCCGAGCCGGCGTTGTCACCTTCACCCAAGGCTGCGTCCTTGACGGCCTTGTTGGCTGCACGCGTGGCGGCGCGCTTTGCGTTGGTTGCCGCCTTCTTTTCCTCGGCGGACAATTCGGCCTGGTCGGCGGGTTCCTTCTTCGCGGAAGACGGGGTCACAGAAAACCTTTCTAGCAGCGGTCTGTGGAATCGCCATACGGGCAACACCACTATGACCCTGTCAAGTCCGTGTTTCACATCAGGTGCAGTCACGGCCAGCAGAGCCACTCAGTAGAACTGCCGGGAGGACCGTAATGTTCCCGATTTCCGGGGTTCACTACGAGCACTTAATACACGGACCCAACCGGGTCTCGGCAACCATTGTCTCATGATTTTCTGAATCGTTGCCGCCCCGCCGCGAAGCGTGGGCAATAATTTGGCCTTCCATGAAGGCGCCCGCCGTCAGGCCGCGTCGGCCTCGAACTTCTGCCAGGCGGAGTCTTTCCGGCCCGCCCAGCCGCACAGCGTCCCGCGCCGGACGAGTTCCGCCAGCAGTTCCGCCAGCCGGTATCCCGGGTATTCCGCCTCGGCGAGAATGAACAGCGCGTCCGCGTAGGATCCCTTGCCGCGGCACCACTCAATCCAGCCGCGGCCGGTCAGGGCCGCAGCCCCGGCTTCGCCGCCGGCTTCCGCCAGTTGGACGAGGATCCGGTCCAGCTGCCCCATCAGCGGCCAGTCCGGCACCGGCGGGGCGAGGCCCAGCAGCACTTTCCCGTACGCGGGCACCTCCACCGGCTCGTTCCCTGTGCTGCTGCCGCCGGCCGCGCCGCCATCGGCACCACCAACGTCGCCCGGACGAGCCGGCGGCGGAAAGCCCTCGAGCGGGGGCAGCGGCAGGGGCGGCAGGGGATCCGGCCGCCCCTGCCGCTGCCCGGAACCGTCGTCAAACACGCCGAAGTCTTCCGCACCGCGACCGGCGGCCTCCGGCCCGGCGGCCGCCATCACCAGCACAGCGTCCCGCCAGGCCGGGACGCAGAGGGTGGCGCGCAGATAGCCGGCCAGGCCGGCAGGGAGCTCCTGCCCGGGCGGGGCCCGCAGCACCCGCGTCCAGACTTCCAGCGCCCCGGCGAACTGTGGACGCTCCCGCCGTCGTCCAGCAAACAGCAGCGCCCAGTCGTCCTCGGCCGCCAGGACCACCGGGTCAACGTGGCGCGTCGGCGCCGGCACAGGGTCGCCGGGCGCAGAACCGACGGTGCTGCCGCGGAAGACCATCTCGGCGTTGAGCCGGCTGTTCCGAATCTCGTCGACCGGCCGGCCGGGCATGGCGCAACACGAAGGGTCATTGCAGTAGGCGTTGCGCCAGTAGTCGGCACCGATGAGCCAGGCATCCCGCACCGGCATGCCGGCTTCCGCCAGAGCGTGCTCCAGCCCTTGTAAGAGCAACGCGAACGTACTTCCGTCCCCGTCCATTCCGGTGAAGAAGGCCAGCAGCGAGCCGTCCGCTTCCTCGTCGGCCTCCAGATAGGACGCCACGCTGCGGGCGAAGCGGACCGCTGCGGGCGGACCGCCCTGGCCGCCTGCGCCTTCATCAGGCAGGTCTACCCGCAGGGTGGCGCCGAGGCGTTTGCCTTGCAGCGTCATGGCCACGAGACTGCGGGCGGGCCAGTAGCCCAGGGAATGCGGGATGAAGCCAAGGATGTCCTCGGGGCCGGTGATTTTCAGGTGTTCGGGAGCTGTCATAACGCCAGCTTCGTCGACGGCCGTGCCTTGCCGATAGCTCGACTTGCCCTATGTGGAGAACTCCTCGAGGCAAGGGCCGGGCCACCCGATACAGGTCAGGTGGCCAGGCCGCCCCAGGTCAGGTGGCCCGGTCAGGTGGTGCGGTCACGTGCTGCGCCTGCGCTGCCGGGCGAGGGCCGCGCGCAGCGGAGGCACCACCACGCCCTGCGCCGCCATCTGGCGGCGCACTTTCCGCCGGATGACGATGATGGCGCCGGCTCCGGCCGCCAGCAGCAGAAACTGGACGCTCAGGGCGATCCGGAACGGATCGATACCGTACAGCTCACCCTGGGAGAAGCCGGTGGCGTGCAGAACGTCAAGCACCAGGCCGATCAGGAAAATGGCCACGAGGGCGGCGATGAAACCGCCCACGTTGACGATCCCCGTGGCGGTGCCGATCCGGTGGGCCGGGTTGAAGGTCCGGGCGAGGTCGAAGCCGATCATGGAGCCCGGCCCGCCGACGGCCAGCACCACCACGAGGGCGGCCAGCAGCCACAGCGGGGACCGGCCGGGGATGAGGAGTACGGCGGCCCAGGCCGCGGCGGTGGCCGCCGAAATCAGCAGCACCATGGTGGACCGCCGCAGCGGATGCCTGGCCACAAACCTGCCCATCAGCGGGCCGGCGGCGATGGCGGAAGCGACGTAGAGCGTCATCAGCGCCGAGACCACGGCCCTATCCAGGCCCTGGGCGGAGATCAGGAAGGGGTAGCCCCAGGTCATCGCGAACACGGTGCCGCTGAACTGGACGGTGAAGTGGCTCCACAGCCCCAGCCGGGTGCCGGGCTGCTGCCACGCGAGGGCCAGCGAAAGGCCCGTGGCGCGCAGCCCCCGGGACGGTGCCGGGGGCCGTTGGCCCGGCGGCAGGTCCTGCAGCAGGACCACCACCAGAACGAGGGCGAGGGCGGACATCGCAGCGAGCGTGAGGAAAGCCGGAGTCCAGCCGGCGGAGTGCAGGATCAACGCGAACGGCACCACGGAAAAGAGCTGGCCCAGCTGCCCGGACATCCCGGTGAGCTGGGTGAGCAGCGGCACCCTGGCCGGAGCAAACCAGAGCGGGATCAGCCGGATCACGGCGATGAAGGTCATGGCGTCGCCGGCGCCCACCAGCACCCGGCCCAGCACGCCTCCCGGGATGTTCTCAGCGAAGGCCAGCTGGAGCTGCCCGAGGCCCATCAACAGGGCGCCGCCGGCAATCATGGCGCGGGAACCGAAGCGGTCCACCAGCACGCCGACGGGGATCTGCAGCCCGGCGTAGACGAGGAGTTGCAGCACGGTGAAGAAGGAGATCTCGGCCGCGCTGGCGTGGAAGCGCTCGGTGGCTTCCAGCCCAACCACGCCAAATGACGTGCGCTGACTGACCGCGACAAGGTACGCGAAGACCCCGATGATCCAGATCAGCCAGGCGCGGGGTGAAGTCACGCCCCTATTATGCCCGTGCGCGTGAACAGTCGTAGTTATTGTCCGGGTTCCGTCCGGGCAAGGTAGGCCTCCACGGCGGCACCGAGGGCATCCGCGTTGGGCAGCTGGTCGTTCTCGTCGGCGAGAAGCGAACGCCGCACCGTTCCCTCGGCCTTCTCGTCGTAGCGCGTCTCGAGCCGGGACACCACCTGCTGGACGTCCTCGGACGCGGCGATCTGTTCAGCAATCTGGCGGCCGACCTCCCGGCCTGCCTCGCGGAGCCGGTCCGTGGGCAGCATCAGCGAAGCCGCGGCACCCAGGTATTCCAGCCCGGCGACGGCCGCCGTCGGGTATTCGGCCTCGGCAAGGTAGTGCGGGACATGGATAACATAGCCGGCGACGTTGCGGCCAGCCTCCACCAAGCGCAGCTCAAGGATGTGGCCCACCGCGGCAGGCACCTCGACGGTCGGCTTCCACATCGAGATTCCCTCGATGAGGTCCGGGCGGTTGCCATGAACGGTCACTCCCACGGGGCGGGTGTGCGGAACAGGCATCGGGATGGAATGGATCCAGGTCACCAGATTAACGTCCAGCTCCCGGACAATCCCGACGACGGCGCGGGCGAAGCGTTCCCACTGCAGGTCCGGTTCGAACCCGGACAGGAGCAGAAACGGGCTGCCGAGCCCGTCAACCAGCCGGTACAGCGCCAGGCTCGGCGCCTGGTAGTCCTGCAGGTGGTCCTCGACGAAGCAGACCTGCGGGCGCCGGGTCCGGTAGTCGATCAGCTGGTCGGCGTCGAATTGGGCGATCATCTCGACGTCGAGGGTATCCAGCATTTCGGTGCTGATCTGCCGGACGACGTGGCCGGCGTCGGCAAAGCCGGTGAATCCCATAACGAGGTTCAGCCCGCGCAGCTCCGGGCTGTGGAACAGCGCGTCATCACGCAAGTAAAGCGATTCAGGGTCCAGCAGAGAGCCGGAAATCCGTTCCATCACGGCATGTTCCTTTCGTCGTCGGCGGTTGGCGGGGGCGGAGTCCCGCGCGGCGGGTGGTGCCGTCAGGTGCCGGGTCGTGCCGTCAGGCGCCACCAACGGGAGCACACGCGCCTCAGCCAGTTGCGCCGATACCAGCTACAACGTCCGGGGGCGCGGGGGCATTCCTGCCGGTGGTGTGCTCCAGCTCTCATCCAATTGAACACCCGCACCGGGGAGAGACTACGATCGGAGCTGGCCTTATGACGGCTTGAAAGCACTTAGCCTACGTCCCAGACCAACAGCGGCGCAGGTTCCATGGCAGGGCGCCAACCATGCAGTTCCTGCCGAAAACTCACAGAGAATTGAGGACTGTCCTCGTGGTCAAGAATACTGAAGTCACACTTCGTGCAATCGCCGGGGATTTGAAGAAGTCCCCCAGCGGCGCCCTCGTCATCGGCGTGGGCCAGGGCACGGACGGTCCGGTCCTGCTGAGCAATCCCCTGACGGCCAAGGCCGCCGAGGCGCTGGCGGAATCACTGGGCGCTCTTGGCATCACCGGGGCAGCCGACCAGGCGCACCGCCTGCCCGGGCTGGCCGACGTCGGAGCCGGCATCCTGGTGCTCGCCGGGGTGGGCAAGGTCGCCGCCAACCAGGCACTCACCGAGGAAGCCCTGCGCCGCGCCGCCGGCTCGACCGTCCGCCAGCTGGCCGGCGTCACCACCGTCACGCTCGCGCTTCCGACGTCGACCCTGGCCGACGTCGCCGCCGTCGCCGAGGGTGCCGCGATGGGCGCGTACGCGTTCACCGAGTACCGCACCTCCAAGGATGGCCTGAAGGATCCGGTGAAGAACGTTGTGATCGTCACCGATCTCGCCTCCGACAAGGGCCTCAAGACCGTCCTGGACCGTGCGACCCTGATCGGCAGGGCCGTCAACGCCACCCGCTCGCTGGTCAACCAGCCGCCGAGCCATCTCTTCCCCGAATCCTTTGCCGAAGCCGCCAAGGAACTCGCCAAGGGCCTGCCCGTCAAGGTGACCGTGTGGGACGAGAAGCGCCTGGAAAAGGAAGGCTTCGGCGGCATCCTCGGCGTCGGCAAGGGCTCCACCCGCCAGCCGCGCTTGGTCAAGGTGGAATACTCCCCCGCCAGGGCCACGGCCAAGATCGCCCTCGTGGGTAAGGGCATCACCTTCGACACCGGCGGCATCTCACTCAAGCCGCACCTGGGTATGGGCGACATGAAATCCGACATGGCGGGCGCCGCCGTCGTCCTCAACACCGTGCTGGCCATCGCCGGCCTGGGCCTTCCCGTCAAGGCGACCGCGTGGCTCTGCATCGCGGAGAACATGCCCTCCGGTGCTGCCCAGCGCCCCGCCGACGTCCTGACGATCTTCGGCGGCAAGACCGTCGAGGTCCTGAACACGGACGCTGAGGGCCGCCTGGTCATGGCCGACGGGATCGTCGCCGCGAGCCAGGAATTCCCGGACGCCATCATCGACGTCGCCACGCTGACCGGCGCACAGCTGATCGCACTGGGCAACCGCACCGCCGGAATCATGGGCTCCGACGCCGTCACCGCCCCGCTCAAGGCCGCCGCGGACCGGGCCGGCGAGCTGGTCTGGCCGATGCCCCTGCCCGAGGAGCTCCGCCCCAGCCTGGATTCCCAGGTAGCCGATCTCGCCAACATCGGCGAACGCCACGGCGGCATGATGACCGCCGCCGTCTTCCTGCGCGAATTCGTCGGTAAGGGCAAGGACGGCGAGCAGATCCCCTGGGCGCACATCGACATCGCCGGCCCGTCCTTCAACACCGGCAGCCCTTACGGCTACAACCACAAGCAGGGTACCGGCTGCACGGTGCGCACGCTCGTGGCCTACGTCGAGGACATCCTGGCCACGACGGTCTAAGCGTCGAAACGTCCGCGTGACTGGTGGCCGGGGGGCTCCGATCCCCCGGTCACCAGGGCACGTGAGACTGGACACAAGCGCTCCACAATCGCCACGGCAAGGTGGAGCATGTATTAGTGGTTCGCTAAGGTGAACTTTGGTAGTCACAAATGAAAGGGAACTTCCCGGCTGGCATAATCACGGCAGGAAGTTCCAAGACCAGATGATGCGTACTCTCGTGTCATCGTTCACGCGAGGGAGCGTTTTAGTGGCCGATCAGGCAACTGCGCAAGAATTCGACATCCTGGTACTCGGCGGCGGCAGCGGCGGCTACGCAACTGCCCTGCGTGCCGTTCAGCTTGGCCTCACCGTCGGCCTGATCGAAAAGGGCAAGCTCGGCGGCACCTGCCTGCACAACGGCTGTATCCCCACCAAGGCACTGCTGCACTCCGCAGAACTGGCCGACCACGCCCGCGACTCGGCGAAGTACGGCGTCAATGTCACTCTCGACAGCATCGACATCACCGCCGTCAACGCCTACAAGGACGGCATCATAGCCGGCAAGTTCAAGGGCCTGCTGGGTCTCATCAAGAGCAAGAAGGCCATCACGGTCATCGAGGGCGAGGGTAAGCTCCAGGGCACCGACACCGTCGTCGTGAACGGCACCGCCTACAAGGGCAAGAACATTGTCCTCGCGACCGGCTCCTATTCCCGCACGCTGCCGGGCCTGGAAATCGGCGGCAAGGTCATCACCTCCGACGAAGCCCTCACCATGGACTACATCCCCAAGAGCGCGATCATCCTCGGCGGCGGCGTGATCGGCGTCGAGTTCGCTTCCGTCTGGAAGTCCTTCGGCGTGGACGTCACCGTCATCGAAGGCCTGCCGTCGCTGGTCCCGAACGAGGACGCGACGATCGTCAAAGCCTTTGAGCGCGCCTTCAAGAAGCGCGGCATCAAATTCTCCACCGGCATTTTCTTCCAGGGTGTCGAACAGAACGACGACGGCGTCAAGGTCACCCTGGTGGACGGCAAGACCTTCGACGCTGACCTGTTGCTCGTAGCTGTCGGCCGCGGCCCCGTCACGGCCGATCTGGGCTATGAGGAAGCGGGCGTGACGCTTGACCGCGGCTTCGTTATCACGAACGAACGCCTGCACACCGGCGCCGGCAACATCTACGCGCTGGGCGACATTGTCCCGGGCGTCCAGCTCGCGCACCGCGGCTACCAGCAGGGCATCTTCGTCGCCGAGGAAATCGCCGGCCTGAAGCCCGTCGTCGTCGAAGACGTCAACATCCCCAAGGTCACCTACTCCGAGCCTGAAATCGCCACTGTCGGCTACACGGAAAAGGCTGCCAGGGCCAAGTTCGGCGAGGACGAGGTCCTGACCCAGGAATACAACCTGGCCGGCAACGGCAAGAGCTCCATCCTGGGCACGTCCGGCCTGGTCAAGCTGGTCCGCCAGAAGGACGGCCCCGTGATCGGCGTGCACATGATCGGCTCCCGCATGGGCGAGCAGATCGGCGAAGCCCAGCTGATCGTGAACTGGGAAGCCTACCCGGAGGACGTGGCCCAGCTGCTCCACGCCCACCCGACCCAGAACGAGGCACTGGGCGAGGCCCATCTCGCGTTCGCGGGCAAGCCGCTCCACGGCTAACAGTTCCGCCCGCGCCACCGCAAGACTTCAGGGCTTAGTGCACCCGGCCCAAAAACCGGGTGCACTAAGCTCGACCAAAGCAGCAATCATCCGCACTAAAGATCAATAAGGAGAACGGGGACGACATGTCTGAAACCGTTAACTTGCCCGCCCTCGGTGAGAGTGTCACCGAAGGAACCGTCACCCGCTGGCTCAAGCAGGTAGGTGACCGGGTGGAGGTGGACGAGCCGCTGCTCGAAGTTTCCACCGACAAAGTAGACACCGAGATCCCCTCTCCGATCGCCGGTGTGATCGAGGAAATCCTCGTCGCCGAAGACGAGACCGCTGAGGTCGGCGCCGCACTGGTCCGCATCGGCGATGGCTCCGGTTCCGCGGGGGACGCCGCCCCTGCCGCCGAGGAAGCACCGGCTGCCGCACCCGCCGCCGTGCCGTCCGCCGATGCCGAGGCACCCGCCGCAGCGGCTCCTGAAGCTGCGGCCGCCGCAGCCCCTGAAGCTGCCGCGCCGGCCGAAGCACCCGCCGTCGTGCCGTCCGCCGAAGCCGAGGCGTCCGCCGAAGCTGAGGCACCCTCCACCGCAGCGCCGGCCGGCGAAAGCCACGAAGTCACGCTCCCTGCCCTTGGCGAGAGCGTCACCGAAGGCACCGTGACGCGCTGGCTCAAGAGCATCGGCGACACCGTCGAGGTGGACGAGCCGCTGCTGGAAGTATCCACCGACAAGGTTGACACCGAGATCCCGTCCCCTGTTGCGGGCACCCTGCAGGAAATCCGCGTCAGCGAGGATGAAACGGCCGAGGTCGGCGCCGTACTGGCCGTGATCGGAGCCGGCGCCGCGGCCCCTGCCGCAGCTCCCGCTCCCGAAGCGCCCAAGCAGGAAGCACCCAAGCAGGAAAAACCCAAGCCGGAAGCCCCCCGGCAGGAAGCCCCCGCCGCTCCGGCCCCCGCGGAAGCACCCCAGCAGGAAGCTGCAGCTCCTGTTGCACCGGCAAAAGCAGCTGCTCCGGCAACTGCTCCGGCCGCGCCGCAGGCCAGCCAGGCACCGGTCCCGGCCGAGTCCGGCTACGTCACTCCGCTGGTCCGGAAGCTGGCCAACCAGCAGGGTATAGATATCAGCACACTGTCCGGCACCGGCGTCGGCGGCCGTATTCGGAAGCAGGACGTGCTGGCGGCCGCAGAGGCCAAGGCAGCTCCGGCGCCCGCGGCAGCAGCACCGGCTGCGTCCGCCGCAGCGGGTCCGTCCGCTGCTCCTGCCGCCCGGCCCTCCGCTGACCCGTCCTCGCTGCGTGGCAGCGTGCAGAAGGCCCCGCGGATCCGCCAGGTCATTGCCCGCCGCATGCGCGAGTCCCTGGATGTTTCCGCCCAGCTGACCCAGGTGCACGAGGTGGATATGACGCGCATCGCGAAGCTGCGCACCGCCGCCAAGGATGGCTTCCTCGCCACCAACGGCGTCAAGCTGACGTTCCTGCCGTTCATCGCCAAGGCAGTGGCCGAGGCCCTGAAGCAGCACCCGAAGCTCAACGCGGAGTACAACGAGGAAGCGCAGGAGATCACCTACCACAACGCCGAGCACCTGGCGATTGCCGTGGATACCGAAAAGGGCCTGCTGGTCCCGGTAATCTCCGACGCCGGCGAGCTGAACCTCGCCGGCCTGGCCGGCAAAATCGCCGACGTGGCCTCGCGCACCCGGCAGGGCAAGATCGGTCCGGACGAGCTCTCCGGCGGCACGTTCTCCATCACCAACATCGGTTCCGTGGGCGCGCTCTTCGACACCCCGGTCATCAACCAGCCGAATGTCGCCATCCTGGGCACCGGCGCGATCGTCAAGCGGCCCGTCGTCGTCACCGATCAGAACGGCGATGACTCGCTGGCGATCCGTTCGATGATGTACCTCTCCCTGACCTACGATCACAGGCTGGTGGACGGCGCCGACGCGGGACGCTTCCTGCAGACCCTGCGGGCGCGCCTCGAAGAGGGCTCGTTCGAGGCAGACCTGGGGCTTTAGCCTCCGGCTTGCCGGGGTTCACGAACCCCGACGGCGACGGCGGTGCGGGCACGGTGGGAAACCCTCCGTGACCCGCGCCGCCGTCGCCGTTTTGTGCCCGGGACGAGGTGCATCGTAGCCGTGGCGGGTCCTGCTACGGTGCGTAGAACCTTCTGGCTAGACTGGGCCCATGCAACTCGTCTATAACATCGTGGTCTTCCTGCACATCGTCGGCGCAGCAATGATCGTGGGTATCTGGATCGGCCAGATGAAAAAGCCCACCGTCCACCCACGCCAGTTCGACGGCGCCATGCTGCAGCTGCTTACCGGCATCGCCCTGATGGGACTGATTCCAGTCCTGGGTCAGACGATTCCGAGGTTCGCCGATCCGGACTACGTCAAGCTCGGCGTAAAGTTCGCCGTTGCCCTGGCCGTCGGCGTGCTGGCTTTCCTTGGCCGTCGCAAGTACAAGAAAGGCGCGGACACCGGCAAGGGCCTCGCGCACGGCGTCGGCGGCCTGGCCCTGCTGAACGTGGCCATCGCAACCCTCTGGCAGTAAACCCCACTCACGCGATAACGACGGCGACGCACCCCACGCGGGTGCGTCGCCGTCGTCGTTAAGGCACGGGCTGCGCCGGCCCTCCGTGGGCGGCACCGTACGCGGTCACGCTTCTCCAGGAGCGGACACCGGTGCGCAGGCGGCGCCGGGTCCCTAGGATAGGACACGGCACCATCCGGCGGATCGCGGGATCCGTGGGATGACAAACGACCTTGAGGAGTGGACATGGCAGCAACACGCACCGCACACACTGTATGGAACGGCGACCTGATGACGGGCGCCGGCAACACGACGCTGGACAGCTCCGGTCTCGGTAACTTCGATGTCACCTGGCGGGCCCGAACCGAGGCCTCCCAGGGTAAGACGAGCCCCGAGGAGCTCATCGCCGCGGCGCACTCCGCCTGTTTCTCGATGGCCTTCAGCCTCGCCCTCGCCCAGGCCGGCCACGCCCCCGAAGAGGTCAACACCAAGGCGGATGTTACCTTCGTGCCCGGCACCGGCATCACGGACAGCCACCTGACCGTCAGCGCCCGGATCCCGGGAATTTCGGAAAGCGAATTCCAGCGGATCGCCGCGGAAGCCAAGGTGGGCTGCCCCGTCTCGGCCGCCCTCACCGGCATCAAGATCACCCTGGACGCCACCCTGGCCCCGTAGCACGTGACGCCGACGGCGAAGGCCCACGTTCCCTGCTGGTCAGGGAACGCGGGCCTTCGCCGTTTAAGCCGGCGGCATCTGGGAACGGCTAGCCTTTCGGGCGGGCGGGCAGCGGGGCTGGACGCACCTGGCGGTAGCCTTCCCGCAGCGGCGGCCGGTCGGTGGGCAGTTCCTGGATCATTTCCTTGAGGGCGCCGATGCCGTATTCGAGCTGCGGATCTATGCCCGCGGCGTACGCGTGCGGCGGGAAGGTCACTTCGATGTCCGGGGCGACACCGAAGTTCTCGACACCCCAGCCCACGCCGCCGGAGAACCAGGTGGCGTACCGGGGCTGGGTGACGCCGGTCCCGTCGGCCAAGGCGAACCGGTTGTCGATCCCTACGACGCCGCCCCACGTCCGGGTGCCGATGACCGGGCCGATCCCCCGCAGCTTGGCCACCTGGGTGATGATGTCGCCGTCGGAGCCGGCGAATTCGTCGGTCAGGATGATGACCGGACCGCGCGGCGCGTGGTGCGGGTAGGTCCCGGGCTTTTCACCGCGGGGCATGCTCCAGCCGGTGACCTTGCGGCCGATGAGTTCCGCCACCAGCTGGGAAGTGTGGCCTCCGCGGTTGCGGCGGACGTCCACGATCAGTCCGTCGAGGGACGTTTCGGTATCGAGGTCGCGGTGCAGCTGCGCCCAGCCGTTGGCCATCATGTCCGGGATATGGAGATACCCGAAGGTCCCCTGCGACGCCTCCCGCACGGTGCGGCGGTTGGCGGCAACCCATTCCTGGTATCGCAGCCGTTCCTCGTCCTTGACCGGAACAACCGCCACCCGGCGCTGTTTTCCGGCCTGGTCACCGTGCCGTGGGCCGTTGCGGAGCGTGAGTTCCACGGCACGGCCGGCGGCGCCGACCAGCTGGATGGCAGGAGTGCGCGCTTCGGTGAGCTCGACGCCGTCGATCGCGAGCAGCACGTCACCGGGCTTCGCGTCCGCGCCGGGGCGGGTCAACGGCGAGGTGGCGAGCGGGTCGGAGGACTCCCCCGCCAGTATCCGGGTGATTTCCCAGCCCTCGCCGGTGAACGCCAGGTCCGCGCCGAGGCGGCCCTGACCGTTGCTGCCGTTCTCGGTGACTGCTGCGGGCCGGACGTAGGCGTGCGAGGTGCCCAGTTCGCCGTGGAGTTCCCAAAGCAGGTCCACGAGGTCGTCGTGCGAGCCGAGCCTGTCGACGATGGGACGGTAGCGGGCGTGGACCGAGTCCCAGTCCTGGCCGGCCATATCCTCGGTCCAGAAGAAGTCGCGTTGGAGCCGCCAGGCTTCATCGAAAGCCTGGCCCCAGACGCTGAGCGGATCGAGCTGCACGCGGATGCGGTTCAGCTCCACCTTGACCAGCTGGCCGGACTCCTCGTCGGCCTTGGCGCCGGCGGGTGAAACTCGGATCTGCTTGTCCTGCAGGAAGATAACCTTCTGGCCGTCCCCGGAGAGGCGGTAGCTGTCCAGCGACTCCACGATGGTGGTGGTGCGGCGCTTCGCGAGATCGAAGCGGACCAGTTTCGGTGCCGCGTTTTTGTCCGCCAGGCTGGCGCGGCCTTCGCCGGTGACGCCGAAGAGCTCATTGTCCAGCCAGAGCAGCGCCCCGGGCGTAGCGGTCAGTCCGGAATAGTTTCCCTGCGGCACGGGCACGCTGATGACGCGGTGGGCCAGGCCCTCGGCGTCGACGGAAACGGCGGGAACTTCTTCCTTCGCGGATCCTTCGCGGGGCTCAGCGCCGGCATCGCCGGCGTTGACCTTGCCGGCGCCGGCATCGCCGGCGTTGACCTTACCTGCGTTGACGTCGTCCTGGAGGTCGACGCTGGGTCCAAACGGGGAGGGGGTGTCCGCGGCGAGGGCCACAAGGTAGGGCTTGATAGGGCTCGGGAAGGAAAGGTCGAACGAGTGCCCGTCGTAGACGGGGTCAAAGCTGCGGTTGGAGAGGAAGGCGAGGAATTTGCCATCCGGCGTGAACGACGGCGACTCGTCGCGGAAGCGGCCGTCGGTGACGTCGATGATGGCTCGCAACGGGTCCCCGGACGTCCCGGCGGCGTCGACCTTTGTGATCCGCAGCCGGCTGCGGGAGCCGAAGGACGTGACCGGCTCAGCCCAGCCCAGCCACGCCGAGTCCGGGGACCAGCTGAACCCGTCGATGCTGCCTTCGCCGATGCTGCCCACGAGCGCCAGGGTGCCGGTACGGGTGTCCACCAGGTAGATGTCCCCGAACGAGGTGCCCACGGCGAGCCAGTTGCCGTCCGGGCTGGCCTCGATGGCGCTGGTCCGGGTCGCCTTGGGAAAGTCGATCCGGGTCAGTTGCCGCGAACCTCGACCGTCCAGCGGGGAGGTGTCGCCGTCCCCCGCGGGGCCGGCGGTGTCGGCACCGTCGCGGCTGGTTCCGGCCTGGTTGCTTCTGGCCTGGGTCGGAGCGGACACGGCGGCGCCGGCGCCGGTGATTGTGGCGGCGGAAACCGGCTGCGGCAGCGGCGTTCCGGCGTCGGATTCTTCCGCTGCGGCGGAGGGTTCCGGCACAGCGGTGCGATCGGTCCGGTGCACGCCGGTCCCGGTTCCGCCGTCACGGGTTCCGCCGTCAGGGGTTCCACCGCCCTGGGTTCCGCCATTCCGGGTTCCACCGTCCAAAGGGGCGGCGATGGCCTTCAGGTACAGGGCTTCGACGCCGTCGTGGTCGGCCACGTAGGCGATCCGTCCGTCGCCGAAGGGGCGGGGCAGCCGGGCCCGGACACCGGGCGTCGCTTCAAGGACGCGGGACGGGCCGTCCTGGTGCCGCAGCCAGTGCAGGGTGCCGTGGGCTTCGACGGCGCTGGACCCGCCGGCACGGTCCGGGACAACATCGCCAAGGTGCCGGGACGTCTTCAGCGGTGCGGCGCGGCGGGCCTGGGAGGCGGAGCCGAGAGTGATGTCCAGTTTTACGGCGTCCGAGCCGAGGTCGGGCAGGAGCCAAAGCTCACCGGCGGATTCGAAAACGACGCGCCGGCCGTCGGTGGCTGCGTGCCGGACGTAGAAGTCCTCGTGATCCGTGTGGCGGCGGAGGTCGGTGCCGTCCGGCAGCACCGAGTAGAGGTTGCCGTAGCCCTCGTGGTCGGACAGGAAGGCAATCCGGCCGGCCACCCACATCGGGTCGGTCAGGTTGCCGTCGAGCTCGGCGGCGAGCCGTTCGAACTCACCGTTTCCGTCGCCGTCGATCCACAGTTTTCCGGCGGTGCCGCCGCGGTAGCGTTTCCACCAGGCGGGCTCACGCGAGAGCACGCTGGCCAGGACGACGGGGCGTTCGTCGCCGACCTCGGGGCCAAAAGCTACGGACTCGACGGGGCCGAACGGGAGTTCGCTGGCCCAGCCGCCGGCGACGGGAAGGCTGTAGGCGTGGGTGTGCCGGCTGTCGGATTGCCGGAACGCACTGGTCACCACAACGTCCCCGCCGGGGGTGAAGCCCTTGACCCGGGTGGAGCTGTGGCCGAAGTAGCTCAGCTGGCGGTAGCCGCCGCCGTCGACGTCCGCGGTGACCACCTCCGGTGCCGTCCCCTGAATCACTGTCCACACGAGCCGCTTGCCGTCCGGGGTGAACCGGGGGCTGCGGGCGGGCAACTGCAGCGAGGAGACACGCCAGGCTCGGCCTCCGCCAAGGGGCGCAATCCACACGTCGTCCTCGGCCACGAAGGTGACCAGATCGCCGTGCAGATGCGGGAAACGGAAGTAACTCGAAGAGGTCATCGTTAGATCATAGTCAACACCGCCACTCCCTCCCGGGAGGTTTCCCTGCCGTGCCGGACATGGTGAGATGGAACATGCGAATCATTGTTGCCGGAGCCTCCGGGCTGATCGGAACCGCCCTTACCAGCTCCCTGCGCAGCGCCGGGCACGACGTCGGGACGCTGGTCCGGCGCCCGCCGACGGCGCCCGACGAGTTCCAATGGGACCCTGCGGCGGGGCAGATCGATGACACGGCGCTGAAGGGTGCCGACGCCGTCATCAACCTTTCCGGCGCCGGCATCGGGGACCGGCCGTGGACCCGGCGGCGGATCAGCGAGCTGCGCAGCTCGCGGCTGGGTCCGACCCGGACCCTGACGACGGCGATGGCCCGGCTGGAAACCCCGCCGTCCGTATTCCTGAGCCAGTCGGCGTCCGGCTATTACGGCACTGCCGGCCCGGCCGTGCTGCGCGAGGACGCCCCTGCCGGCAGCGGCGTCCTGGCCCGGATCTGCGCCGACTGGGAAGCGGCCGCGCACGAGGCTCCGGCCGGCGTCCGGGTGGTGACACCGCGCACGGGCGTCGTCCTGAGCCGCTCCGGTGGCGCGCTGGGCCGGCTGATGCCGTTGCTGCGCCTCGGCGTGGGCGGACCGCTGGGCAACGGGCGGCAGTATTGGCCGTGGGTGACGCTCCCGGATGTGGCCAACGCCTTCGCCTTCCTGCTCGCTGCCCCGGTGTCCGGTCCGGTCAATGTCTGCGCCTCCGAGAGCGCGGATGTGAATGCGCTGATCGGGGCGCTGGCCGGCGCCCTCCACCGCCCCGCGATGCTGCGCGTCCCGGCGCCGGTGCTGCGTCTGGTGATGGGCGGGCTCGCGGAGGAACTGCTGCTCGCAAGCCAGCGGATGGAGCCGGCGGTGCTCAGCGCGGCGGGGTTTGAGTGGCAGCATCCGTCCCTGGCGCAGGCTGCCGCGTGGGTGGCGGACCGCGGTTAATCGTCATTTTCGTTAGTTCGGGGGTCCGGGCGCGGCCTGGACCTTTTCGCGCCGCGGGACATGCCCATTCTTCGCACCCGGGACCGGGCACAATGACACTATGTCCACCCGCCGGCCCCGGCGCAGGGCATGTCCCCTTGGGTCCGTGTCCAGTCCAGCGGGGCATGCCCATTTTTCGCACCCGGGACCGGGCACAATGACACTATGTCCACCCGCCGGCCCCGGCGCGGGACATGTCCCCTTGGGCGGGTGCCCAGACCAGGTGTCCAGCGCCGCGGGACATGCCCATTTTTCGCACCCGGGACTGGGCATAATGACACTATGTCCACCCGCCGGCCCCGGCGCGGGGCATGTCCCCTTGGGCCCGGCCACCGCGCCCAGACCCCCGACGAACTAACGAAAATGACCACTAGCCGGCGGCGGACTCCTCCGGCAGGATCTCCTGGATCCGCCAGCGGCCGTCGACGGGAACGAGGACCAGCTGCAGCCGCTGTTCAGGCGTGGCGGCCGCGTCCGCCACCACTTTACCGGCGGAATCCTGCTCCCGGTAGGGCGTGGTTGCCGCGCTGACGGCGACCACGGCCCGGGTCGCGGTGCCGCCGGCGGCACCCTCCACCCGCGTCAGGACGGTAGCGAAGCCGGCCAACACATGCCCTGACTCCGTCAGCAGGGCGCTGATCCGGCCGTCCGCACCGGCTGCGGCCGACCCCGGTACGTTGACCTGATCCAGCAGCCGGAAGTTCCCGGAACTGAACGCCAGGGAGCGAAGCCGCGCCAGTCCCCGGACCGCCTCTTCAGGGTCCACCGATGCCAGCAAGGCGTCCAGGTCGGCCCGCACCTCAGCCTCAGCAGGTGCCCCTGCCTGCGGCCCTGCCGGTGGCGCTGCCCCGGACGGGTCCGGCGTCGTTGCCGCTTCGGTGGCCGCGCCGGGCGGCGCTTCAGTGGCCGCTTCAGTGGCCGCGCCGGGCGGCGGGACGAGTTCAGGGAAGGGCGCCAGGGTTACCCGTCCGCCCGCCAGCAGCCACGCCCCGCCCAGCAGCGCGACGCCGAGTAGAGCGACAGCGAGCAACGAAACAGCAAGCAGCGCGCCAGCCGCCTGGCGGCGGGCGACTGCTCGGACACGGCGGGGCCGGGCCACCTGTTGAGTCCCCGGCAGGCGGCGGTGGGCTCCGGCCGGGGCTGCGCCGGGGCGCCGTGACCCCGGCCCCGACCCGGGTGCCGTCTGTGTGACGGGCGTCGTCTGCGCGGCAGGCCCGGGCGTCGTCTGCGTGGCAGTCCCGGGGGGAAGCCCGTTCCGCGGCAGCCTGTTCCTGCGGTGCCAGTTCCTGCGGAGCCGGTTCCTCGGTGATCTGCTCCCCGGCAACCGCCTCCTGCGCCGCCAGGTCCTGCCCAGCCAGCCCCTCCGTCTTGCGGCCCGCCGCTCCCGCGCGCTGCGGGGCAGGGCGCGCCGGGTCAGCAACTCCGGGATGACCGTGGCGTGGACTGACACGGACAGGTCCACCGGCGCCGCCTCGGCGCTGCGGTAGATTGCGGCCGCGAACTCCGCGGCCGGGGGCCGTTGCCGCCGGTCCTCGTGCATTCCGGCTTCCAGGGCCGCTGCCAGCGCCGCGGGAACATCCGGCACCAGCAAGGGCAGTGGCGGCCGCTGGGGCCCCGGCTCGGGAGCCCTGCCGGTGAGGCAGTACCAGCCGAGGGCGGCCAGCGAATAGACGTCCCGCTCCGGCTGCAGACCAGCCCGGACGGCATCCACTGGTGCGGGGTCGCGGAAACCGTCCGTCCCGGCCTGGGACACGTCGCCGGGATCGGCCACCATCCTCGCGACGCCCAGATCGGCCAGCAGTGGCTTGCCGTGCGCCGTGAAGAGCACGTTTCCGGGAGACAAGTCGCCGTGTGTGAAGCCGTTGCCGTGCAGATAGGCCAGGGCCTGCGCGAGGGGGGTCAGGATAGTCACCGTCTCCCCTGCACCCAGCTTTCCCCTGCCGGCCACCAGCCCGCCCAGCGACCCGCCGGGCGCGTAGTCCAGTACGAGCCCCAGTCCGTCGCCGCTGTCGCCGTCACCGCCCGCGCCGTCGCCGCCGTCGCTGCTCGCGCCGCCGCCGTCGTCGTCCGCGAAGGGCGTACCGCCGTCGCCGTCCCCGCTGGGCGCGCCGCCGCGCGGGGAGCGTATACGGACCACCGAGCGGGCTTTGACCAGATGCTCGTGAGCCAGGGCGGAGAGGATCCGGACCTCACGACGCATGCCCTCCTCCGGATCCCGGGCCTCCGTCGCTTCGCCGTCGTTAGCGGACCGGCACGGGAAACACTTGAGGGCGTACGCCCGGCCTGTGGACTGTTCGGTCACCAGCCAGACCGTCGCGCTGCCGCCGCGGCCCAGGCAGCGGCCGACGTCGTATCCGGGAACCTCGGGGGCCCTGTCGCCTGTCCGCGCGTCATCTTCCATACCCTAGGAATAGCCGATCCCGAGGAATCCCGCAGAAGTTATCCACAGGCATGAGAGCTTGGACACACAATCGGGCCCGACGACGGTCCGGGTCTAAGCTGGATGCCATGACTCTTGAGTTCTCCCGGCTTGGTTTCGCCCCGGAATTCGTCGACTACACCCGCGGCTGGGACATCCAGCGCGAACTGCACGGGAAAGTCGCCGCCGGCACGTCGCCCAGCACGGTCCTGCTGCTCGAACACTCCGCCGTCTACACGGCGGGTAAACGCACCGAGGACCACGAACGCCCCTTTGACGGGACCCCCGTCGTCCCGGTTGACCGCGGCGGCAAGCTCACCTGGCACGGCCCCGGCCAGTTGGTGGGCTATCCCATCCTCAAACTCAAGAACCCGTCCGGGATCCGCGACTACGTGGAGCGTCTGGAAGCCGTGATCATCGCCGTTCTGTCCGACTACGGGATCGCGGCCGTCCGAATTAAGGGACGCGCCGGCGTCTGGCTCGAGCAGGACGCGTTGGGTCCGGCGCGCAAGATCGCCGCCATCGGCATCCGCGTCCACGACGGCGTTACCATGCACGGCTTCGCGATCAACTGCAACAACGACCTCGCCCCGTACACCCAGATCATCGCCTGCGGCATTACCAACGCCGGCGTCACCACCATCTCCCAGGAGACGGGCAGGGACGTCACGCCCGCCGACCTCGTGTCGCGGATCACCGAAGAACTGCGCAACAATGAAGAAGCGCTAGTAGCAAACCATGAAGGAGCTCTACTGTGACACTGGCACCAGAAGGCCGAAAAATGCTGCGTATTGAGCAGCGCAATGCGGCCACCCCGGTGGAACGTAAGCCCGAATGGATCAAGGCCAAGGTCCATATGGGCCCCGAGTACGTCCAGCTCAAGAACCTCGTCAAAAAAGAGGGACTCCACACCGTGTGTGAAGAGGCCGGCTGCCCCAACATTTTCGAATGCTGGGAAGACAAGGAGGCCACCTTCCTGATCGGCGGCTCCGAATGCACCCGGCGCTGCGACTTCTGCCAGATCGATACCGGCAAGCCCTCCCCCGTGGATGTCTTCGAGCCCACCAAGGTGGCCCGCTCCGTCCTGGCGATGCAGCTCCGTTACGCCACCGTCACCGGTGTGGCCCGCGATGACCTCGCCGACGAGGGCGTCTGGCTCTACGCTGAAACGGTCCGCAAGATCCATGAACTGAACCCGGGCACCGGCGTCGAACTCCTCATTCCGGACTTCTCTGGCAAGCCGGAGCACATCGAGGCCATCTGCGACTCCAAGCCCGAGGTGTTCGCCCACAATGTGGAGACCGTCCCCCGGATCTTCAAGCGCATCCGCCCCGCGTTCCGCTACGACCGGTCGCTGGACGTCATCACGCAGGGCCGCAAACTCGGCATGGTGACGAAGTCCAACCTGATCCTCGGTATGGGCGAGACCCGCGAGGAAATCTCAGAGGCACTGAAAGACCTGCACGACGCGGGCTGCGACCTCATCACCATCACCCAGTACCTGCGCCCCAGCGAGCGTCACCTGCCGGTTGACCGCTGGGTCAAGCCGCAGGAATTCGTGGAGCTGCAGCAGGAAGCGGACCAGATCGGCTTCCTCGGCGTTATGAGCGGGCCGCTGGTGCGTTCCTCCTACCGCGCGGGCCGGCTCTGGGCCACCGCAATGCGCAAGAAAGGCTGGGAGATCCCCGCCGAGCTGGCGCACATCGAAAGCTCGGGAAGCACCCGCCAGGAAGCCAGCTCGCTGATCGCAGCACACTCCTGAAAACGGTTGAAAGATGGTTTCCACGGACCGGCGCCTGACACTTTCAGCGTCCGACCCCTGGCCATAAATCACGTAGAATTAAGGCACTATGGCGAATTCCTCTGATTCCAGCACCTCCTCTCCGGCTTCTGATGCTCCGAAGCGCGGCTTCTTTTCCCGCAAGCCCAAAGCAGCGAAGGTCAAGAAGCCGAGCCGGCTGAAGCAGATCGGCGAGGTCTTCCAGATGACCCGCCGCCACGATCCGATGGTCCCGTGGCTCATGCTGCTCGCGTTCCTCGGCGTCGTGGCCGTCAGCTTTGTTGTTGGCTACCTGCTGGATAACTGGATCACCGGCCTGATCATCGGCATCCCGCTGGGTATCCTCGCGGCAACCCTGATCCTGTCCCGCCGGGCCGAGCGCGCCGCCTTCGCGCAGATCGAAAACCAGCCCGGAGCCTCCGGCGCCGCGCTGGGCACACTCAAGCGCGGCTGGATCACCGAGGACCAGCCCGTCGCGGTCAACCCCCGCACGCAGGACGCCGTCTTCCGCGCAATTGGCCGTCCCGGCGTTGTGCTCGTCAGCGAGGGCCCCAGCAGCCGGGTCAAGCCGCTCGTCGACGCCGAACGCAAGCGGCTCGCCCGCATCCTTCCCAACGTCACCATCCACGTGATTGAAAGCGGCCGCGGCGAGGGCCAGGTTCCCATCAGCCAGGTCGCTAAGAAGATGACCAAATTGAAAAACGAGCTGACCAAGCTGGAGGTCAACACCGTTTCCAAGCGAATTTCCTCGCTGGGAAGCCGCCTGCCGATCCCCAAGGGCATCGATCCCTACAAGGCCCGTCCGGACCGCAAAGCAGCCCGCGGACGCTAGGGACCAGCACCAGAGCCACAGGGACGCCCCGGTGACCGCCTTCCAGGCCGGCCGCCGGGGCGCTCCTTTTGCCCAAGACCGGACCGACCGTCCCCCCGGGACAGAACGCGGAGACTCCGTTATGAAACTGCCGTCCACACCTGTCATGATCCGCATCTTTCGGGTGCTGGCCATCGCCGAGGGCTTCAGCTGGGCCGCCCTGCTGATCGGCATGTTTCTCAAATGGGTCACCCGGACCACCGAGCTGGGCGTTGAGATTGCAGGTCCCATCCACGGGGCGTTCTTCATCGGCTACGGCATCGCCGCCCTGAGCTTGTGGGGCCTGCAGCGCTGGCCGTTCCGGGTGGCGCTGTTCGCCGGGGCGTCCGCCGTCATCCCGTTCGCCACCGTCTGGTTTGAACGCTGGGCCGGCCGCCGCGGCCACCTGACGGCCACGGCCGGACGGGGCCCTTCGACGCCGGGCGCTTCGACGTCGGCTCGGGAGACAGCCGGTGAGGCGGCCGGCGTCTAGCCCTTTCGCGCGGGTGGCTCCTCCATTGGACGCAAATGGCCGCTACCTGCTGTGGCTTAGCGGCCACATGTGGCGAATGGCGGTGGTCCGGAGCGCCGTAGCCGGCCCGCCGACGCCCTCCGCGCGGCTGGCGCCTCCATTGGACGCAAATGGCCGCTACCTGCGGGGGTTTAGCGGCCAAGTGTGGCGAATGGCGCGGTTCAGCGGCCACATGTGGCGAATGGCGTGGTCCGGAGCGTCGTAGCCGGCCCGCCGACGCCCTCCGCGCGGCTGGCTCCTCCATTGGACGCAAATGGCCGCTATCTGCGGTGGCTTAGCGGCCAAATGTGGCGAATGGCTGGGTCCGGAGAGCGCCTCCGAGCTGGTCGCCGTGGCCGGGAGCGATCCGCTCGCGTGTTCCTGCCGCCGCCGGTTCGATAAGGCAGGGCAAGCCCTGTCGACGCCAGAGAGAGGCTACCTCCGGACGAGCACCGTGTTCATGGCCTTGTCATGCAGGCCCCGCTGGTCCGGGTCGAAAATGACGGCCGGGAAGACGAGGCACAGCAGCAGACTGCGGACCAGGGCCGGAAGGGGGCCGGCGGGGCCGCCGCCGAGGCGGGTCACGTGGAGGCCCATGATGCGGTGGCCGATGCTGTACCCCAGCGTGCCGATCAGGAGGGCCTGTTCGACGGCGAACACGGCCAGGGTTGTCCAGGGGTTCCCGGCGAAGGCGAAGTTGCTGATCAACAGCGCAATCCCCCAGTCAATGCAGATGGCCAGGATCCGCCGTCCGGCACGGGCAATGGAGCCCGGCCCGGATTCGGGCAGCCCCAGCCGCTCGCCGGGATACTTCGAGATGCCCGACGTATCCGGCCCGCCGAGCCATGAGCCTATGTCTTTACGATCCACCACCCTCCAAGAGTATCGGCAAAGACCGGCCTCGCAGGGCCGTTCACTGTGTGGACCTCGCACGGCCACAGGGTGGAACCGGATAGGCCACACTGTGGACAGCGACTACCGTTGACCTGTCAGGGCATTCCGTAACGTGCCCGAAACAAAGCGGACACCGCGGGGAAACCCCGTGTCCTTAGGGTGGTAACAGTTGCTAGCGGCATAGGGGCGGGGCAGACCTTCGGGTGCACCCCGCCGTCGGACTGCGCTGGACCATACGGCCTGACGGCCAGATCTTTCATATGCGTAAGGAGCATAGATGTTCAAGACTGCGGACGAAGTCCTCAAGTTCATCAAAGACGAAGAAATCAAATTCGTCGATATCCGCTTCACCGACCTCCCCGGCGTTCAGCAGCACTTCAACGTGCCCGCCAAGAGCGTCGACGCCGACTTCTTCGTCAACGGCCAACTCTTCGACGGATCCTCGATCCGCGGTTTCCAGGGCATCGCCGAGTCGGACATGCAGCTCATCCCGGACGTCACCACGGCATTCATCGACACGTTCCGCATGGAGAAGACGCTCGCGCTGAACTTCTCGATCGTGAACCCGCGCACGGGCGACCCGTACCACCGAGATCCCCGCGGTGTGGCTGAAAAAGCCGAAGCGTACCTCGCCTCCACCGGCATCGCCGACACCGCGTTCTTTGCGCCCGAGGCCGAGTTCTTCGTGTTCGACAACGTCCAGTACCAGTCCTCCCCGCAGGGCAGCTTCTACAAGATTGACTCCGAGGAAGCCCATTGGAACACCGGCCGTGAAGAAGAGGGCGGAAACCTCGGCTACAAGACCCCGGTCAAGGGCGGCTACTTCCCGGTCTCCCCGACCGACAAACAGGTTGACCTCCGCGATGCCATGTGTGTCGCCCTCGACGAGGCCGGCCTTGAGGTCGAGCGCAGCCACCATGAGGTGGGCTCCGCCGGCCAGGCTGAGATCAACTACAAGTTCACCACCCTGACCCACGCGGCGGATGACCTGCAGAAGTTCAAGTACGTCATCAAGAACACCGCCGATGCCTGGGGCAAGTCGGTCACGTTCATGCCGAAGCCGGTCTTCGGTGACAACGGCTCCGGCATGCACTGCCACCAGTCGCTCTGGACCGCCGGCGAGCCGCTGTTCTACGACGAAAAGGGCTACGCCGGGCTGTCCGATATGGCCCGCTGGTACATCGGTGGCCTGCTGAAGCACTCCTCCGCCGTGCTGGCGTTCACCAACCCGACGGTGAACTCCTACCGCCGCCTGGTCAAGGGCTTCGAAGCGCCGGTCAATATGGTGTACTCCCAGGGCAACCGCTCCGCGGGCATCCGTATCCCGATCACGGGCTCAAACCCCAAGGCCAAGCGCATCGAGTTCCGCGCTCCGGACCCGTCCTCCAACCCGTACCTGGCGTTCGCTGCCCAGCTGATGGCCGGCATCGACGGCATCCGCAACCGGATTGAACCGCCGGCCCCGATCGACAAGGACCTTTACGAGCTCCCCGCCGAGGAAGCCAAGGACATCCCCAAGGCTCCCGGCACGCTCGAGGAGGCACTGGACGCACTGGCCGAGGACAACGAGTTCCTCCAGGCCGGGGGCGTCTTCACCCAGGACCTGATCGACACCTGGATCGAGTACAAGTACGAGAACGAGATCCGTCCGCTCTCGCTGCGCCCGAACCCGTACGAGTTCGAGCTCTACTACGGCGTCTAGGCGACACCGCAAAGTTCCCAACGCCTGCACGACGGCGGCCCCCACCCTCCCGGTGGGGGCCGCTGGTCTTTGCGGTCTGGGGCGGCGCCCGTCGTTAGGCCCTCGGGTCCGGATCTCCGGCTCAGCGCTTCCCGTACTTCTTGTGCACGGCCTGCTTGCTGACGCCGAGGCACGTCGCAATGGCCTCCCAGGAGAGTCCCGCCTGGCGGGCACGCAGCACGACCTCCGTCTCGGTGCGGGCCACTTCCTTGCGGAGCTCAGACACCGCGTACAGCGCTTCGGCCGGGCCCTTGCCGTCCATGGAACCGATCAGTGTCTTCATCAGGCACCTCCTGCCGTCAACGTTAGCTGACACAGGCAGTAGCGTCAATGAAAATTGACGTTACTGCCTGCGGACGTTCAGCGGGCACTGTTTAGAACGCCCGGTACATGGTCCGCTGCGGGCCGGCGCCGCCGCCAAGGTATTGGCCGTGGTCCTCGAAGCCGGCCTTGCGGTAGGCCGCCTGTCCGGCGGGGTTAAGCTCGTTAACGGAGAGCACGACGCCGGCCTGTCCGCCGCCGAGGGCGGCCGTCAGATTCGCGGCCGCCGGGACTGCTGACCCGGCTGCCAGGGTGCCGAGGCCCTTGCCCTGCTGCCGGCGGTCGATCAGGAAGCCGCGAAGCAGCCAGGCCGAGCCGTCGTCCGCCCAGCCGGCTGCGGCTGCAGCACCGGCCTGCAGGGTCAACACCCCCACCGCCACGCCGTTGGAGTCAATCGCGAAGGGGTGGCGGGACTCTTCTGCCAGCCCCACAAGCGTCATGCGCAGCGGGTCGCCCACGAACATCCGCTGCTCGCCGCTGACTTCCAGGTCTGCGATCTCGCCCAGTTTAATGGCGCGGGAGTCGTCGTCGAGGTTCTTCAGCGGCAGCAGCCACACGTGTTCAGGCATAACAGAAGCCTACCCAGGCCGGGGCTCACGCCGCCGTCGTAGGAATCAGGCAGCCGCGGCTAGAGCGCCGCGTCCTTCGGAGGCCCGGCGGGATCCATCCACATGACTTCCCAGAGGTGCCCGTCCGGGTCCTGAAAGCTGTGGCTGTACATGAAGCCGTAGTCCTGGACCTCCTGGGACGGTGTGCCGCCGGAGGTCAGGGCCTTGCGGACCATTTCATCGACAGCCTCGCGGCTGTCCACGGAGAAGGCCATGATGGACTCGGTGGTAGTGCGGGCATCCGCGATGGCTTTGGTGGTGAAGGTCTTGAAGAAGCCTTCCACGAGCAACATCACGAAGGCATCGTCGTTGATGATCATGCACGTGGCGTTCTCATCAGTGAAGGCCGGGTTGAAGGAAAAGCCCAGCCCGGTGAAGAACTCAACGCTCTTGTGGAGGTCCTTGACGGGGAGATTCAGGTACATTTGCGTGGCCATCCGCCCAAAATAGCACCATGCGCGTGACGTGTCAGCACCCGAAGCCTCCCCGTCGATCCAGGCAGCTAACGCTACTGGCCGTAGAACACGCGCTCGAAGACGCCCCTGGCCCGCCGGCTGAGCCGCAGGTAGTCCTCCTCGAGGGCCGCGGCGTTGCCCTGCCCGTAGCCGCACCAGCGGGCCACCGCCTCCAGGTCCCGGCGGGACGAAGGCAGCACATCCGAGGCCCGGCCGGTCCAGATCACATTCGCCGAGCGGACCCTGCTTGCCAGGCGCCAGGCTCGGAGCAGGATCACCACGTCCGCCGGCTCCAGCAGCCCGACGGCGGCCGCCGCCTCCAGTGCTTCCACAGTCGAGGTGGTCCGCAGTTCCTGATGCTGCGCCGCGTGCTGCAACTGCAGCAGCTGGGCCAGCCATTCGACGTCGCTCAGGCCGCCGCGGCCCAGTTTCAGGTGCCGGGCGGAGTCCGCCCCGCGCGGCAGGCGCTCCGCTTCGACGCGGGCCTTGACGCGGCGGACTTCACGCACGTCCTTCTCGGACAGCGTTTCCGGGTAGCGGATCGGGTTCACCAGGGCGACAAAATCGGCGGCCAGTGCGTCGTCGCCGGCCATGGGGCGGGCGCGCAGCAGCGCCTGGGCCTCCCAGACGAGTGACCACCGGCGGTAGTACTCGGCGTAGGACTCCAGTGACCGCACCATGGGCCCGCTCTTGCCCTCGGGCCGAAGGTCCGCATCCACCATCAGGACGCGCTCGGCGAGGATGGCGGGCTTGAGCGGCTGGGTCAAAAGGCTGGAGAGCTTCGCAACAATCTTCGCGGCCTGGGTCTGCGCCTCATCCTCGGGCACCCCGGGCAGGCCGCGATGGACGTACATCACGTCCGCATCCGAACCGTAGCCGATTTCCTGCCCGCCCTGGCGCCCCATGGCCACCACCAGCACGTGCGTCTTGAGCGGTTCTCCGGCGGTGACCATGGTTTCAGCGACGCGCAGCGCACCCAGGACCGCGGCGCGGTCCGTGTCGGCGAGTGCAGCGCCCACGCGGTCCTGGTCCAGGACCGCGGCGCTGTCCGCGATCGCAATCCGCAGGATTTCGCGGCGCCGGATGAGCCGGATCAGGCGCATGGCACTCTCCGGCTCCGCATGCCTGGACATCTTCGAGGCGATTTCGAGCCACTGCGCCTCGAACGTCAGCGGCACCAGATCCTTGTCCGAGCCGAGCCAGGCCACGGATTCGGGGGAAACTTCCAGCAGGTCCGAGATCAGCCGGGAGTTGGAGAGGACGTGGCAGAGCCGCTCGGCTGCCGCCGTCGAATCCCGCAGCATCCCTAGGTACCAGTGTGTGGTGCCAAGCGCCTCGCTGACCCGGCGGAAGGCCAGCAGCCCGGTGTCCGGATCCACGCCCTCGGCCAGCCACCCCAGCAGGATCGGCAGGAGCTGGCGCTGGAGCGCGGCGCGGCGGCTGATCCCGGCGGTGAGCGCCTCAATGTGCCGCATGGCGCCCTGCGGGTCGAGGTAGCCCAGGGCCGCGAGGCGTCCCTGCGCGGCCTCCGGGGTCAGCCGGGCCTCCTCGCTGCTGAGCGCGGCGGCGGTGTTGAGCAGGGGACGGTAGAAGATGCGTTCGTGCAGTTCCCGGACGGACTTCTTGGTCCTGCGCCAGGCGGCCATCAGGGCATCGGGTTTGGGCCGCTCGGTGGCGAAGGGTCCCAGCACGGCCTTCGCGAGCGACCGCAGCGAGGCTTCCTGGACCGGCATAAGGTGGGTGCGGCGCAGCTGGAAGAGCTGGATGCGATGTTCCAGCAGCCTCAGGTAGCGGTAGTCCCTGTCGAACTCGGCGGCGTCGGAGCGGCCGATGTACCCGCCGGCCGACAGCGCGGCGATGGCACCGGTGGTGTCGCGGCAGCGCAGGGACTCGTCCGATTTTCCGTGCACCAGCTGCAGCAGCTGGACGGTGAACTCGACGTCGCGAAGACCGCCGCGGCCCAGCTTGATCTGCCGCTGCTCCTCCTCGGCGGGAATGTGCTCGGTCACCCGGCGGCGCATGGAGCGGACCGATTCCACAAATCCCTCGCGGCCGGCGGAGGACCAGATCAGCGGGGCGACGGCGGCTTCGTAGCGCGCGCCGAGATCCGTGTCGCCGGCGATGGTCCGGGCCTTGAGCAGGGCCTGGAATTCCCAGCTCTCGGCCCAGCGGGCGTAGTAGCTCTGGTGCGAGGCCAGTGTCCTGACCAACGGTCCGGATTTGCCCTCGGGGCGCAGGTTGGCGTCCACTTCCCACAGCCCGGGCTCCCGGCCCGTGGCCATGATCGCCCGGGAGATGCCCGAGGCCAGCGCCGTGCCGATGGTGTTCGCGCGCGCGTCCTCCAGCCCGCCGGACTCGATCACGTAGATGACGTCGACGTCGGAAATGTAGTTGAGTTCGCGGGCACCGCACTTGCCCATCCCGATCACGGCGAGTCCGACGTCGGCCACCTCGGCGGCGCTGAAGTGGTCGGCGGCTTCGGCCCGGGAGACGGCGAGGGCGGCCTCGATTGCTGCCCCGGCCAGGTCCGCCAGTTCGGCCCCGGCGGAGGGCATGAAGTCCAGCGGATCCGCGGCGCAGAGGTCCTTGACCGCAAGCTCCACGAGGCCGCGGCGGTAAGCGGTGCGGAGCGCTTCATAGCCTTCGTGCCCCGACAGGGCTGCGACGGGCCGGGCGGACTTCGGATCGGCCCGCACGGACTGCAGCAGCCGTGCCCGCAGTTCCGCGGTATCCGCGGCGCGCGGCTCCGGGCTGGCCGTCACCTCGAAGGCGTCGAGATGTTCGGGGTGGCGGATCAGGAATTCGCCGAGCGCTTCGGAGGCGCCGAGCACCCGGTACAGCGGTTCGCTGCGCTCCGGATCGGCCACGGCCAGTTTCCGCAGGTCCGGATGCTTTTCGATCAGCCGGACGAGGGACTGCAGCGCAGTGTCCGGGTTCGCTGCGAGCTGCAGGCCGGCGAACAGGACCTCACGGTCCAGGCCGCCGAGCTCCGGGGCGGCCAGGAACCGTTCACCCTTGTCCAGATCGCTGAAGCCGGCGGCGATCAGGCGTCGTGCCAGGCTCACCCGGGCCGCCTAGAGGATGCCGAGGTTGCGCTGCAGCTCGTAGGGCGTGACTTGGAGGCGATAGTCCTGCCATTCGGCCCGCTTGTTGCGCAGGAAGTGCTCGAACACCTGCTCGCCGAGGATTTGCGGCATCAGCTCGGAATCCTCCATGGTCCGGATGGCTTCGTGCAGGGACGCCGGGAGCGGATCGTGACCCATGGCTCGGCGCTCGGCCGAGCTCAAGGACCAGATGTCGTCCTCGGCGGCGGCGGGAAGCTGGTAGCCCTCCTCGATGCCCTTCAGGCCGGCACCGAGCAGCACGGCGTAGGCGAGGTAGGGGTTGGCCGCGGAGTCGATGCCGCGGTATTCGATCCGGGCGGACTGGCCCTTGCCCGGCTTGTACAGCGGCACCCGGACCAAAGCAGAACGGTTGTTGTGGCCCCAGCTGAGGTAGCTCGGGGCTTCTCCCCCGCCCCAGAGCCGCTTGTAGGAGTTCACGAACTGATTGGTGACTGCAGTGAATTCGGGCGCGTGCTTGAGGATGCCGGCCATGAATTGACGGGCCGTCCCGGAGAGCTGGAATTCCGCTCCGGCCTCGTAGAAGGCGTTGGTGTCGCCCTCGAAGAGTGAGAAGTGGGTGTGCATGCCGGATCCCGGGTGGGCGGTGAAGGGCTTCGGCATGAAGGTGGCGTAGGTGCCCTGCTGCAGCGCGACTTCCTTGATCACCGTGCGGAACGTCATGATGTTGTCCGCGGTCTGCAGGGCGTCCGCGTAGCGCAGGTCGATCTCGTTCTGGCCCGGGCCGGCCTCGTGGTGGCTGAACTCCACGGAAATGCCCACCGATTCGAGCATGGTCACGGCGGTCCGGCGGAAGTCCTGGGCCACGCCGCCCGGGACGTGGTCGAAGTAGCCGCCCTCGTCCACCGGGACGGGCGAACCGTCGGGGCCCGGATGCTGGGACTTCAGCAGGTAGAACTCGATCTCCGGGTGGGTGTAGCAGGTGAAGCCCATATCCGCGGCCTTGGCCAGGTTGCGCTTGAGGACGTTCCGCGGGTCCGCGGAGGAGGGCTCGCCGTCGGGCGTCAGGATGTCACAGAACATCCGCGACGTCGCTTCGGTCTCGCCGCGCCACGGCAGGATCTGGAAGGTGGCGGGGTCCGGCTGGGCCAGCATGTCGGATTCGAAGACGCGGGCCAGGCCTTCGATGGAGGAGCCATCGAAGCCGAGGCCTTCCTCGAAGGCGCCTTCAACTTCAGCCGGGGCAAGAGCCACAGACTTCAGCGACCCCACGACGTCGGTGAACCACAGGCGCACGAACCGCACGTCGCGCTCTTCGATCGTCCGCAGGACAAACTCTTGCTGGCGGTCCATACTGGCCTCTTTCCGGTTCATTCGTCCGTGCCCCGGGCCCGTCATACATGGCGCCCACAGCTGCTCACGATTCACTTTACTAAGCATTGGCGCCGAATGCTGGAGCGGCCGCCCCGCGTAACACAGCGTTAACACAGCGGCGCCGGAATATGCCGCCGGACGCCCGGAGGCGTCCATTCCGGCGGCGGCCGTGTGACGTTTTTCACCGTTCACGCTCCGGTCCCCGGTAGCTCGGACGCGCGGTATCGCACTACGCTCGTGCCATGGCCACAAGCATCAGTCCCGATTCCAGCACGCCCGCAGAACTAACGGCCCCCTACGGCAACGGCCCGGCGGCGGCCTCCCCGGCCGTGGCTGCGCCCCCGACGGCGGACGCGACGGCGGCTACGCCGGCGGCCCTGCCAGTGGCCCCACCGGCGTCAGCACCCGCGGACGCCGCCCCGAAGCCGGCGGCGAAGATCCGCACCCACCACCTGCGCCAGGCCAAGCTCAACGGTGAGCGCTTCGCCATGCTGACCGCCTACGACCAGTACACGGCGGAAATTTTTGACCAGGCCGGCATCGAGGTCCTCCTGGTGGGAGACTCGGCCTCCAACAATGTCTTCGGTAACGAAACCAGCCTGCCCGTCACCGTGGACGAACTGATCCCCTTGTGCCGCGCGGTGACCCGCTCGGCCCGGCGCGCGCTGGTTGTGGCGGACCTGCCGTTCGGCAGCTACGAGGTCTCCGCTCAGCAGGCCGTGGCCACCGGCGTCCGGTTCCTCAAAGAGGGACTGGCACACGCCGTCAAGATCGAGGGCGGCGCGTTCTACGCCGAGACGGTCCGCGCCATGGTCCAGGCCGGCATTCCCGTGATGGCGCACATCGGCTTCACCCCGCAAAGCGAGCACGCGCTCGGCGGCTACCGGGTCCAGGGCCGCGGCGACGACGCCCAGCGGCTGATCGACGACGCCGTCGCCCTCGCCGACGCCGGCGCGTTCTGCGTGCTGATGGAAATGGTTCCGGCAGCGACGGCGGCGGCCGTGGACGCCGCCGTCGACGTCCCCACGATCGGCATCGGCGCCGGCAGCGCAACCACCGGCCAGGTGCTGGTGTGGCAGGACATGGCGGGCTTGCGCGGCGGGAAGATGGCCAAGTTCGTCAAGCAGTACGCGGACCTGCGCACCTCGCTCAGCGACGCCGCCCGGGCCTACGGCGAGGACGTCCGCTCAGGGCAGTTCCCGGGCCCCGAGCACTCCTTCTAGCCGCCGGGACGCGGACCGCCGTCGAGCGGGGCCCGTCAGACAGGACCCTGTCAGTCCTCGTCGCCCTTGTCCCACGTCTCGTTGCGCGCCTTGACCTTCTCGAGGGCGTGCTCGGCTTCGTCCCGGGTCTTGTAGGGGCCGATCAGCTGGCTCCAGTCGGACATGGCGTCCACTTCAACCTCGTGGGTGTTCACGTTGTACCAGTATTCGGGCATCGGTGCTCCTTTGTTTCCCGGCTTTCGGCGACTCCTTATAGAATCAATCTATGCCTTCTCTCGCTACGACAGCACCCATCGGCACCCTGATCCCGGGAACAGTCAGCCCACAGCTCCCCGTCCCGGCTTCCATCCCGCGCCCCGAATACGTGGGGAGGCCCGGACCGGCCAAATTCACGGGCTCAGAGGTCAAGTCCGCGGAGACCATCGAGAAGATCCGGACTGCGTCACGGATTGCCGCCCAGGCGATTGTGGAGGTGGGCAAGCACATCGTGCCCGGCGTCACCACCGACCACCTGGACAGCGTGGGCCACGAGTTCCTGCTGGACCACAAGGCCTACCCTTCAACCCTCGGCTACCGCGGATTCCCCAAGTCACTGTGCTCCTCGCTGAACGAGGTGATCTGCCACGGCATCCCGGACACCACCGTGGTCCGGGACGGCGACATCCTCAACATCGACATCACCGCCTTCATCGGCGGAGTGCACGGCGACACCAACTACACCTTCCTCGTGGGCGATGTCGACGAGGAATCCCGGCTGCTCGTCGAGCGCACCCGTGAATCGCTGAACCGCGCCATCCGCGCGGTGGCCCCCGGTCGCGAGATCAACGTCATTGGCCGGGCCATCGAGTCCTACGCCAGGCGTTTTGGCTACGGCGTGGTCCGCGACTTCACAGGCCACGGCGTGGGTGAGGCCTTTCACACCGGCCTGATCATTCCGCATTACGACGCCGCCCCCGCCTACAACACGGGAATGGAGGCCGGCATGGTCTTCACGATTGAACCCATGCTGACCCTCGGATCCGTCGACTGGGACATGTGGTCCGATGACTGGACCGTGGTGACCCGTGACCGCAAGCGCACCGCGCAGTTCGAGCACACCCTGCTCGTGACTGAATCCGGCGCGGAAATCCTGACCCTCCCCTGATTCCAGCACCACCCGGAAGATCCCGGTCTTCCCCGCCGGCCCCGGCCGGACCTCCGCTAGCCCGCCCCTGCCACGAACGGAACCACATTGGCCAAGAAGGACGAGAAGTCGAAGCAGAACACCCAGCTGATCGGGATCGACGTCGGCGGAACCGGGATCAAGGGCGGGATCGTCGACCTGAAAAAGGGCAAGCTCGTCGGTGACCGTCTGCGGATCCCCACTCCGCAGCCGTCCACGCCCGCCTCCGTCGCCGAGGTGGTGGCGCAGGTGGTTGCCGAACTGTCGGCCCGCCCGGATGCCCCGGCCCCCGACTCCCCCGTGGGGGTCACCTTCCCCGGCATCATCCAGCACGGCGTGGTCCACTCCGCCGCCAACGTGGACAAGTCCTGGCTGGAACTGGATATCGATGCCATGCTCACCGCCCGCCTCGGCCGCCCTGTCGAGGTCATCAACGACGCCGACGCCGCCGGCCTCGCCGAAGCCCGCTACGGCGCCGGCAAAGGAGTCGCCGGCACCGTCCTGGTGATCACCCTCGGCACCGGGATCGGTTCCGCGTTCATCTTCGACGGCAAGCTCGTCCCCAACGCCGAGCTCGGGCACCTGGAGATCGACGGCTTCGACGCCGAAAGCAAGGCCTCCGCCGTCGCCCGGGAACGGGACGGCCTGAGCTGGGAGCAGTACAGCGTGCTCCTGCAGCGGTACCTCTCCCACGTCGAGTTCCTCTTCTCCCCCGAACTCTTTATTATCGGCGGTGGCATCTCCAAGCGCGCGGACGAGTACCTCCCGAGGCTGCGGCTGCGCACGCCGATTGTCCCGGCGGAGCTGAAGAACGATGCCGGAATCGTCGGAGCCGCTATCGAGATTGCACTCCAGCACAGCCTCGCCAGGTAGCGCCATGACGTCCCCCCGGCCCGCGGTGGTCATCGTCACCGGCGGCAGCCGCGGCATCGGCGCAGCAATCGCGCATCGCGCTGCCCGGGACGGGTACGCCGTCGTCGTGAACTATTCGGCGGATGCGGCAGGCGCCGCCGCCGTCTCGGACGGCATCAATGCCGACGGCGGGACCGCGGTGGCCGTCCGCGCCGACATCAGCGACCCGCTCGCCGTTGCAGGCCTGTTCGACGCCGCCGAGGCCCTGGGCACCCTCGCCGCGGTGGTCAACAACGCCGGCATCACGGGAAACCTGATCGGGCCTCTCACCGATGTACCCGCCGACGTTGTCCGCCGGGTCCTGGACGTCAACGTGGCCGGGCTCATCTTCAGCTGCCAGGAGGCCGTCCGGCGGCTCAGCACCGACCTCGGAGGCCACGGCGGGTCTATTGTCAACATCTCCTCGACTGCCGCGAAGGCCGGTTCGCCGGGAACCTGGGTGCACTACGCGGCGTCCAAAGGCGCCGTGGACGTGCTGACCGTGGGCCTGGCGGCAGAGGTCGCGGCGCAGGGCATCCGGGTGAACTGTGTGGCCCCGGGGAGCACCAAGACGGGGCTCCATGCCGCGGCCGGGATGCCGGACAGGATGGCGCGGCTCAGGCCCTCGATCCCGATGGGGCGCGGAGCCGAACCGGATGAGGTGGCGGCCGCGGTCTCCTGGCTTATGTCCGAGGAGGCCGGGTACATCACCGGCGCCGTCCTGCCCGTCTCCGGCGGCAGATGACGCCCACCCGGGAACCCTGTTGGAAGGGTTGGTGCCGGTGGTGGCCGCGGCTTCCCCTCCGCTGCCACCACCGGAGTTTGTGTGCCGGGGAAGCTGAGCCGTCGTGAAGATTTCCGCTTAGAGCGGGCTCGTCTGCGGGCTCGTCTCTTCCCGGCCCCTGGTCTGCGCCTCATGGCGGAGCAGGGAGATGGCCGATTCGAAGTCCTCAAGGGATTCGAAGGCCTGGTACACGCTGGCGAAGCGCAGGTACGCGACTTCGTCGAGTTTCTGCAGCGGGTTCAGGATGGCGAGACCAACTTCATGCGCGTCAATCTCGGCGGCGCCGGAGGCCCGGATCGTCTCCTCGACCTCCTGGGCCAGCAGGGCGAGGTCGTCCTCTGTGACGGGACGGCCCTGGCAGGCCTTGCGCACACCGTTAATGACCTTGCCGCGGCTGAACGGCTCGCCGACGCCGGAGCGCTTGATCACGGTCAGGCTGGTGGTCTCCACGGTGGTGAAGCGGCGGCCGCATTCGGGACACTGCCGCCGGCGCCGGATGGCGGACCCGTCGTCGGCGATGCGGCTGTCCACCACACGGGAATCGGGGTTACGGCAGAACGGACAGTACACGTCGTCCCCTCCCCGTCGTAGGCTGAAAATCTCCGACACCGGAAAATTCTCGGAACATTCGCTCCGCCATCAGTTTACGACTAGATGTGGCTGAATAACAAGCCTGTAATTACTACATGTAGTGGTCAGGCGCCTGCGCCGAACCGCGCTGTGACGGCCTCCCCGTGGGCCGGCAGGTCCTCGGCGCCGGACAGGCTCACGATGTGCCCGCTCACCTGTTCCAGGGCGGCGCGGCTGTAGTTGACCACCTGGATGGCGCGCAGGAAAGTGGTCACATTCAGGCCCGAGGAGAAGGCGGCCGTTCCGCCGGTCGGCAGCACATGGTTGGAGCCGGCGCAGTAGTCGCCCAGGCTGACGGGGCTGTAGTCCCCCACGAAGATGGCCCCGGCGTTGCGGATCCGGGCGGCGACGCCGGCGGCATCCGCCGTCATGATCTCCAGGTGCTCCGCGGCGTAGGCATCGCATGCCGCGATGCCCTGCTCCAGGTCATCCACCAGGACGACGCCGGACTGGGGTCCGGAGAGTGCCTCACGGACCCGCGCACTGTGTTTCGTGGCGGTGGCCTGGCCGTCGAGTTCCTCCCGGACGGCTGCCGCGAGCTCCGCTGAATCGGTGAAGAGCACTGAGGCTGCCTTGGGGTCGTGCTCCGCCTGACTGATCAGGTCCGCGGCGACAAGGGCCGGCCGGGCGGTGGCGTCGGCAAGGATCGCGATTTCGGTGGTGCCGGCTTCCGAGTCGATCCCGACGACGCCCTTGACCAGGCGCTTGGCGGTGGAGACAAAGATGTTGCCCGGGCCGGTGACCACGTCCACGGGATCGAGCCCGGCGAGACTCCCGGCCCCGGTTCCGGTGGCCGGGATACCGTAAGCGAAGGCCGCGATGGCCTGTGCTCCACCGATCGCATAGACCTCGTCGACGCCGAGCAGGCAGGCGGCCGCAAGGATCGTCGGGTGCGGGAGTCCGCCGAAGTCCTTCTGCGGCGGGGACGCCAGGGCAATGGATTCGACGCCGGCGGCCAGGGCCGGGACCACGTTCATGACCACCGAGGACGGGTAGACGGCGAGGCCGCCGGGGACGTAGAGGCCCACGCGGGCCACCGGAACCCAATTCTGGCTGACGACGGCACCGTCGCCGAGTTCGACGTCGGTGTTTGCCGGGCGCTGCGCGTCGGCGAAACGGCGGGCCCGCCGGATGGACTCTTCGAGCGCCGCCCGCACGGCGGGGTCGAGCCCGGCGAGGGCGGCCTTCAGCGCCCCGGCGGGGACGCGGGGGTGGGTCTGGACCACGCCGTCGAAGGTCAGGGCCAGTTCGCTGAGCGCTGCAAAGCCCCGCTCGCGGACAGCCGCGATGATGTTCAGGACCTTCTCTTCGGCGTCGGCAGTGGTGCCCGGCCGCGCCCGCGGAACGGCGGCGCGGAGACCGGCGAGGGTCAGCCGCCGGCCGCGCAGGTCTACGGTGCGGAAGGTGAGGTCGGCGGGCGCGGGGCTATCAGGAGTTAGGGTCACCTTTTCATTTTACGTGCCGGGCGGCCGGGCCCCGACGCTGTTACGCCGGTGGCTGTTCGCGCGACGCGCCAGGTGCCGCGTCCGTTGCCGCATCAGGTGCCGCGTCCGTGGCCCCGTCTGTGGCCCCTTCCGGATCCGGTCCGGCCCTGCGCGGGGATGAGAAAGCGGCGCCCAGGAAAATGGACAGCGCGACGGCGGCCGGCCAGATGGCCAGCAGCGCGTAGGACCGCAGCGAGAAGGCGATGCTCGCGTTGGCCGAGGCGTCTTCCGGGGTGCCGAACCAGATGCCGCAGAGCACCCCGGTACGCCAGGCCAGGACGGCACCCACGGCGCCGCCCAGAACTGCCAGCACAACGTCCTGGCCCGAGGACTCCTGGTCCTTCGAACCGGCGGTCAGGGCGCCCGCGATGCAGCCGGCCAGCAGGAAAAGTCCGGCCAGCACCAGATCCCGGGGCAGCCAGGCTTCCGGGTTGCTGCCGTTCCGCAAGGCGGGGTTCCCCGAGAGCAGGTTCAGACCCGACGGGGCGAGGAGCCACCAGAGCAGCCCGACAGGCACTCCGGCCGCGGCGATGAGGGCGGCCGTGCGCCACTGCGTTGCCCGGCGGTTCCGCTCCGGGCCCGGCGGCACGGGAGCGGCGGCTGGCTGCGCCTCCCGACGGGTGTCCTGCCGGGAGAGGCGCTGATCCTGTTGCTGGCCGTGCTGGCCATGTACCGCGGGCTGTGTCATGGAACAAACCTTAACAAGCTTTCCGCCGGCCCGGAACGCGGCACCGCGGGGAAGGCGGCACCACGCGGAAGCTGCAAGTACCGGGACCGGCCACCGGCGCAATACGCTGGCAGGGTAGGAGTATCACCCGGACGGGCAGCAGGGAGTTGGATCGCAGTGACCACAGAGGACCAGGCCTTCGAGGGAACGTTCAGGGAAATGTTCCGCCGGCATGCGGCCGGGGTGGCGATCATTACCGTCAACCACAACGGCGTGCCGTTCGGCTTCACGGCGACGTCGGTGGCCTCGCTGTCGGCAAAACCGCCGCGGTTCACCTTCAACATGGCCCGGACCTCGAGTTCGTGGCCGGCCGTGGCAAACGCCACCTACATCGGCGTGCACATGCTCGGGCTGGAGAACCAGGAGCTTGCCGAGCGGTTTGCCCGCACCCGGGATCGATTTGACGGCGATCACTGGGAGCCCGGGCCGCACGGGGTGCCGATCCTGAAAGACGTCGCGGGCTGGCTGATCGGCAAGGTCCAGATGCGGCTCTCCTTCGAGAACAACGCCGTGGTGGTGGTCGAGGTCGTGGCGGGCCGCGTCGGCGACGACGGCACTCCCCTGCTCTACCACTCCGGCGCGTACAGCCGGTCCGCCCCGCTGGACTACGAAATCTAAGCCCTTGCCCGGCCGTTTCGACGGTTCCCTGCGCACTCGATGGCTCTAAGCGTCGAGTGCGCAGGGAACCGTCGAAACGGCGGCGTGCCCCGGCCCCTAGACGTGCCGGCCCCAAGACGTGCCGGCCCTTAGGACACGCCCATAAATAAGTACGACTAATCGGTTTTTGGGTGGGAACATGATGTATGCCCATTTCCGCTGATGCTGTCGAGTCGCTGCGTGCGAAGTTCGCCACGATCCTGCCCCACCTCGATGAGCGGGCCACGCGTTTGCTGCTGGCGG